>NZ_BCSN01000003.1 GCF_001570885.1 Micrococcus lylae NBRC 15355
AGCAGCCCGGGAGACGGCGCACGGGAGACGGCGCACGGCAGGGCACCGTCAGAAGTGGCTCTCCCCGCTCAGGTGCTGAGCAGCAGCAGGGGCACCTCACGCTCCGCGCGGGTGGGCGAGCCGTGCTGTCCGACCATCTCGAAGGCGTGGGCACCGACCCGGCGGCCGTCGTAGAGGGCCAGGTCGCCGTGGGCGGCGATGAGCAGGTCGCCGATGCGCGGGCGCACCCGGTCCGCGACCTTGGCGCCGAACCAGCCGGCGGCCACCGCCTCGTCCCGGGTCAGGACCCATGCGTGGGCGCCGTGGGCGGCACGCCAGGCCTCGGCCACGGCGGCGCGGCGCTCGGCGGAGACGTCCGCCCCGAAGTGCAGCTGCACCAGGCGCGGCTCCCCCGCCGTGTGCTCCACGCCGTCGAGCAGCTCCGGGAAGCGCAGACTCCCGTCCTCGAGCACCTCCGCGTAGTCGAGCCGACGGGAGTCGGGCACGTCCACCATCCCGTGGTCCCCGGTGATGCCGAGGGTGGAGCCGGGCGGCATCCGCTCGTGCAGCCGCTTCAGCGTCGTGTCGACCTCCTCGAGGGCATGGAGCCAGGAGTCGGAGCCCAGGCCGTCGCGGTGACCGGCCTTGTCCAGCTCGTTGAAGTACAGGTAGACCAGGGCTGGCTGCCGGGCGCTGTCCAGCACGCCGAGGGCCAGCTGCATGCGGGCGGCCATCGTGGAGCCGGCCCGGTACTCGCCGCCGCGCAGGGCGGCGCGGGTCAGCGCGGAGCCGGCGAACAGAGGCAGGGAGACCGTGACCACCGCACAGCCGGCCGCCTCGGCCCGCTCCAGGACGGTGGGCAGCGGCTGCCACTGCTCCGGGACGGTGGCCGGGTCCCAGCCGCCGAGCATGTTCACCACCACGCCCCGCTCCGGATCGAGCACGTCATAGCCGACCACGCCGTGCACGCCCGGCTCCTCGCCGGTGCCCAGGCTGGTCAGGGAGGCCGCGGTGGTGGTCGGCACGGGCACCTGCAGGACGCGGCCGTGGGACTCCATGGCGGACTTGAGGAACGGGGCGTGACCCCCGAAGCGGCGCAGCACGTTGCGGCCGAGCCCGTCCACCAGTGCGACCACGGCACGGCGCGTCTGCGGCCAGGCCAGCGCGTTGTCCAGCCCCTCCACCCCGAGCGCCGCGGCCGCCGAGGCCATGACGGAGCGCAGATGCCGCTCGGACGGGACGACGCCGGCGGGGACGGGTGCGCTCATGCGACCGCCGCCAGGTGGACGCGGCGCAGGGTGCGGGCGAACGCCAGGGCGTCCTCGACCGCGGCACGCCCGTCGGCGTCCGCCGCCACGCGGATCACGAGGTCCTCGCGCGTGGAGGTGCCGGTATAGCCGTGGTCCGCCTCGCAGTTCGGGTCGGCGCAGCCGGCCGGCTGCAGGTCCAGGCGCTGGCCGCCGGCCCACTGCACGGCCAGCGTCATCTCGGCCACCGGGTCGGTGGGGCGGAACCGCTCGGGCTCGGCGTGGCCGGTGGTGATCACCACGGAGCCGATCGCGGACACCGGGACGAGCTCCGTGGAGATCTGGGCCAGCATGCGGCGCCCCTCGGTGTCCAGCGGGTGGTCGTCCAGGTGCGCGGCCACCACCACGTCCTCACACACCACCAGCACGGTGATGTGGCGGTGGATCTCGTCGTAGTCGAAGTGGGTGTCCACGTGCACCAGGTGGGCCAGTGGCTGCCGCCCCTCCAGCTCCTGGGCCAGGTGGTGCGCCACCAGGTCCGGGTAGAACCCGGCGCGGGCGAGCGATTCGGTCAGCGACGGACCCGAGCCCACCGTCCAGCGGCGGCCCTGTTCGGCCGCGCCCAGGCGGTTCAGCGGTGAGCGGTGGTCGTCGTGCTCGTGGTTCCTGCGCAGCGGGGTCATGGGCTCCATGCTATCGGCGCCCGGTCACCTGACCGCCGCATCCACAGGCGACGCCCTGGCGGCGCCGAGGGGCGTCGTCCACGAGGTCAGTCCCCGCGCATGGCACGGCGGGCGGAGTCGGTGCGCTGGCCGGCGTCCGCGACGTCCACCTCGGCCTGCAGCACCGTGACTCCGCCGGGGCCGGCCAGGACGGGGGCGAACCTCAGGCGGGCGACAGACGGCAGGTCGTCCTTGAGGGCGGCCACGCGGGAGACGAGGTCCTCCAGGGCCCCCATGTCCGCGGCGGGCACACCGCCGTGGGCCTGCAGCTTGGACGCGGCACGCGGGGCGCGGACCATCTGGGAGACGTCACCGGAGGTCAGCGGCGGGACGCGGTGCACCCAGTCGTCCAGCAGGTCGGTGGCGTCGCCGGTGATGCCGAAGGACACCACGGGGCCGATCAGCGGGTCCTCCAGGGCCGTGACGGTGACGGCCTGGCCGGCCGGCGCCATGGCCTGCACCTCGAGCTCGGTGACGCCGAAGGCCTTCAGCGCCTGGCGCATCTGTTCCACGTTGCGGCGCAGCGAGTCCGCGTCCGTGATGGACAGCCGCACACCGCCCAGGTCGAGACGGTGGCGCAGGTGCGGGTCGACCGCCTTCACGGCCACCGGGAACCCGAGGCGCTCGGCCGCCTCCACGGCCTCATCCGTGGTGCTGAAGCGCTCGGACGGGAGCGTGGAGATGCCATAGCAGTCCAACAGGCGCGCCGTCTCCTCCGGGGTGAGACGGGTCAGCTCGGTGCCGTTGTTGCCGCGGGCCACGGCGGCCTCCACGATCTCCTCCGCGGTGTGGCGGTCCACGCCCTCGAGCTCGATCGGCTCGCCCATGTCCTCGTCCCGCCAGTCCACGTAGGTGGCCAGGCGGCCGAGCACGCGCAGGGCCTTCTGAGGGGACGGGTAGAACGGGACGCCCGGCTGCAGGGCACCGGGCTCGGCGTCGTCGTCCAGCGGAGCCGAGCCGGCGAGCAGCGCACCGGAGTATTCCGGGTCCACCACATCGGTGAGGCAGACCAGGACCGGCACCTCGGCGCCGCGGGCGGCGTCCGAGAGTTCGCGGGCCAGATCGGCGGGGACCTCGGCCGACTGGTGCAGGCCGGCGCGGGCGATGACCACCACGGCGTCGGCGCGGCCGTCGGCGAGCGCGGTCTCCAGATCCTTGCGGACGGCGTCTGCGTGGCGGGCGGTGCCGTCCTCGGCGGAGGCGAGGCCGACGGTGTCCACGACCTCGAGGCCCTCGGCGGAGGCGGCGTCCCGGGCGAGGCGGTCCAGGGCGAGGGAGTCGCCCACCAGGAGCACACGGCGGCCGCGCGGCAGCGGTTGGGAGGCCAGGGCCTGCATGAGGTCCATGAGCTCCTCGTGGGTGATGACCTCGATCGCGCCGGTCTGGTCCAGCATGGAGTCCACGGTGCCCTCGGGTGCCCGGGTGGTGCGGGTCTCGTGGCCCGGGGGCAGGTTGCGTCCGGTGACGTCCGAGCGGACCACCACGACCGGCTTGGTGCGGGAGAGGCGGCGCGCGATCCGGGAGAACTTGCGCGGGTTGCCGAAGGACTCGAGGTACACGCCCACGGCGGCGGTCTGCGGGTCGTCCTCGAAGTACTGCATCGCGTCGTTGCCGGAGACGTCGGCACGGTTGCCTGCGCTGATCACGGTGGACACGCCGATGCCGCGGCGCAGGGCGGAGGAGGCGAGCATCGCGGAGATCGAGCCGGACTGGCTGAACAGGCCGATGCGGCCGCGAGCCGGCATGCCGGGCGCCGGGGAGGCGTTCAGGCGGATCTTCGGGTCGGTGCAGATCACGCCGAGCGAGGCAGGACCGATGATGCGCATGCCCTCCGCGCGGGCGCGGGAGACGAGCGCGCGCTGGGCGGCCACGCCCTCGGCGCCGGCGTCCGCGTAGCCGGAGGTGAGCACAAGGATCCCCTTGACGCCGTGCTCGGCGCACTGCTCGACGACGCCGGGCATCTCGTCCACGGGGACGGCGGCCACCACGAGGTCGACCGGGCCCGGGATGTCCTTCACATGGGCGTGGGCGGGCACACCGCAGACCTCGAAGGCCTCGCGGTTGACGGCATGGACGTCCCCGGTGAAGCCGCCGGCGAGGATGTGCTCGAGGACCACGTGGCCGACCGACTCGGGGTGACGCGAGGCGCCGACGACCGCCACGGAGGACGGGTTGACGATCTCGGAGACGGACCGGGCCTCGGCGCGGTGCTCGCGCGATTCCATGACGGCACGCCAGCGGGCGGTCGGGTCGATGGGGAACTCGACGGCCACGACGCCGTCCTCGAAGCGACGGGCGATCTCGAAGCCGGACTCCTGGAACACGGAGAGCATCTTGCGGTTCTCCGGGAGGACCTCGGCGGTGAAGCGGCGGATGCCGTTCTCGCGGGCGGCGACGGCCAGGTGCTCCATGAAGATGGAGCCGAGGCCGCGGCCCTGCGCGTCGTCGGCGATGTTGAACGCCACCTCGGCGACGTCCTGGTTCGGGTAGCGGTCGTAGCGGCCGACGCCGAGGATGCGGCCGCGGCGCTGGACCACGAAGGCCACGCGGTCCTTGTAGTCGACGACGGTGAAGCGCTTGAGGTCCTTCTTGGACAGCTGCGACTTGTACGTGAAGTAGCGCAGGTAGATCGACGACTCCGACTGGCCGCGGTGCATGGCCTGCAGGCCGTCCGCGTCGTCCGGAGTGATCGGCCGCAGGCGGGCGGTGGTGCCGTCCCTGAGCACGACGTCCGCCTCCCAGTGGCGGGGATATACAGGCTTCTGACGCTTCTCACCCATAGGATTCAGCCTAGACAATCTCCGAACCGTTGAGGACTCCCGAAGCACCATGACAGCCCGATCGACCCGTTCCCGCTCGGCCGGTGGCGACGCCCCGCAGCCCGTTCCCGTGGAGCAGGAGAACATCGTCGACGTCGACGTCGCGCAGGAGATGGAGGGCTCGTTCCTCGAGTACGCGTACTCGGTGATCTACTCCCGCGCCCTGCCGGACGCCCGCGACGGCCTGAAGCCGGTCCAGCGGCGCATCCTGTTCATGATGTCCCAGATGGGGCTGCGCCCGGACAAGGGGCATGTGAAGTCGGCGCGCGTGGTCGGCGAGGTGATGGGCAAGCTGCACCCCCACGGCGACGGCGCGATCTACGACGCCATGGTGCGCATGGCCCAGCCGTTCTCCCTGCGCCTGCCGGTGGTGGACGGCCACGGCAACTTCGGCTCGCTCGACGACGGTCCGGCGGCCCCGCGCTACACCGAGGCCCGCATGGCTCCGGCGGCGCTGGCGATGACCGCCGACCTGGACGAGGACACGGTCGACTTCGTCCCGAACTACGACAACCAGTTCACCCAGCCCGGCGTCCTGCCGTCGGCCTACCCGAACCTGCTGGTCAACGGTGCCTCCGGCATCGCGGTGGGCATGGCCACCAACATGGCCCCGCACAACCTGCGTGAGGTCGTCGCCGCGGCCCGCCACCTGCTCGGGCACCCGGACGCGGAGCTCGCGGACCTGATGGAGCACGTCCCCGGCCCGGACCTGCCGTCGGGCGGCCGGATCGTGGGCCTGGACGGGGTGAAGGACGCCTACGCCACCGGCCGCGGCTCCTTCCGCATGCGCGCCACCGTCGCCGTGGAGCAGGTCACCGCCCGCAAGACCGGACTCGTGGTCACCGAACTGCCGTACGGCGTCGGCCCGGAGAAGGTGATCGAGCGGATCAAGGACGGCGTCAACGCCAAGAAGATCACCGGCATCTCCGACGTCGTCGACCTGACGGACCGCAAGAACGGCCTCAAGCTCGTCATCGAGCTCAAGTCCGGGTTCAACCCGCAGGCGGTGCTCGCCGCGCTCTACAAGCACACGCCGCTGGAGGAGACCTTCGGCATCAACAACGTGGCCCTCGTGGACGGCCAGCCGCAGACCCTGGGGCTGAAGGAGCTGCTCCAGGTCTACGTGGACCACCGCCTGTCCGTGGTGCGTCGCCGGACCGAGTACCGCCTCGGCAAGAAGAGGGACCGGCTCCACCTGGTGGAGGGCCTGCTGCTGGCCCTGGTCGACATCGACGAGGTCATCGAGATCATCCGCACCTCGGACGACGCCGCCGCGGCCCGCACCCGCCTCATGCAGGTCTTCGACCTCACCGAGGTCCAGTCCAACCACATCCTCGAGCTGCGCCTGCGCCAGCTGACCAGGTTCTCCCGCATCGAGCTCGAAGCAGAGCGGGACGAGCTGGCCGCCGCGATCGCCGAGCTGGAGGCCATCCTCGCCTCGGACGCCCGCCTGCGCGAGGTCGTCTCCGGCGAGCTGGCGGACGTGGCGGCCGAGTACGGCGACGACCGCCGCACCCGGCTGCTCGACGCCGAGAACCTCGCCTCCCCCACCGCCTCCGCCCCGGCGGCGAAGGAGGCCGGGGCCGTCGCGTCCCCGATGATGGTCGCGGACACCCCCTGCTGGGTGCTGCTGTCCACCGCGGGCCGCCTGCTGCGCACCGCGGACCGGACCCCGATCGCCCCTGTCGGCCGCCGCCACAAGCACGACTCCTACACCTCCGTGGTCCCGACGACGGCCCGCGGCGAGATCGGTGCCCTCACCTCCGCAGGCCGCCTCCACCGCCTCCAGGTCGTGGACATCCCCGCCGCCGCGGAGGCCTCCGCCTCCCCGGCCATGGCCGAGTCCGTGCCCGCCAAGGAGTTCGTCCCGCTCGAGCGCGGCGAGTCCCTCGTCGCCCTCGTCCCCCTGGACGCCGTCCTGGCGATCGGCACCGCCCGCGGTGTGGTCAAGCGCGTCCGCCCACAGTGGCCGCTGAACCGGGACGTGTTCGAGGCCATCACCCTCAAGGACAGGGACGCCGTGGTGGGTGCCGCACCCGCAGTGCAGGACGAGGACCACCTGGTGTTCGTCACCGCCGCCGGCCAGCTGCTGCACTATGAGGCCTCGCTGGTCCGTCCGCAGGGCCCGTCCGCCGGCGGCATGGCCGGCATGCGTGTGGCGGACAAGGACACCGTCCTCGCGTTCGCCGTCGCCCCGGCCGGCACCGTGGTGCCCGAGGCCGAGCTGTCCTCCTCCGAGCGTCCGGCCGTGGTGGTCACCGTGGCCGACGGCCAGTCCGACCTGCTCGGCTCCGCGCCCGGGTCCGTGAAGGTCACCCCGCTCGGCGAGTACCCGACCAAGGGCCGCGGCACCGCCGGCGTCCGCGCCCACCGGATGCTCAAGGGCGAGAACGCCGTGGTGCTGGCCTGGGCCGGCGCCTCCCCCGCCCTCGCCGCGTCGAAGGCCGGCGTCGCCCGCGCCCTGCCCACCGAGTTCGGCCGCCGCGACGGCTCGGGCGTCCCGGTGGACCAGAGGATCGAGGCGATCGGCTCCGGCGCCTCGCCGATCCTGGTGGCCGCCGCCCCTCAGGCCGACGACGCGGTGGAGGTCTCGGCCGAGTGAGCGTCGCGGTGCAGGTCACCGCTCCGGCACCCGGGGCTGACCTGCCGAGCGCGTGGACGACGACTCACTGCGCGCCGTGACGGCCCCTGACGCGGCGTCGGGTCACCGCCGGCGGTGGCCGTGCTCGGCCCCGAGCCGCAGGACCACGTCGGCGTCCGCCACCAGCGCCTCGTCATGGGTGACCGTCACCGTGATCCTCTCCCCCAGGCCCGCCACCAGATCCTGCATGAGCGCGTGGCCCTCGTCGCGGCCGAGGTGCGCCGTCGGCTCGTCCAACAGGACCACATCCGCCCCGGCCAGCAGGGCCCGGGCCACCGCGAGACGCTGACGTTGCCCGCCGGACAGTCGCCGGCCGCCCGGTCCGACCCGGGTGTCCAGCCCGTCCGGCTGTGCCGCGAGCCAGCCGTCCAGCCCGACCCGGCGCAGGGCGTCTGTCAGCTCCTCCTCGTCCGGGGCCTGCTGCGGGTCTCGGGACAGCGCCAGGTTGCCGCGCACGGTGGAGTCGAACACGAGCGCGTCCTGCGGCGTCCACGCCACCCGGCGCAGGCGGTCCGCCGAGGGCCTGGTCCCGGCCTCGGCTCGGCGCCCCGTGCCGGCCGCGTCGGCGCCCGGCCGGCACACCGGGGCCGTCCCGGGCCCGAGCTCCGGCCCCGCCTCCTTTGACTCCACCTCTTCCGACTCCGCCGCGGTGAGCAGCGCATAGCGGCCCTGGGCAGGCGGGAGCAGGCCGAGCAGCACGGACAGCAGCGTGGACTTGCCGGAGCCGGACGGCCCCACCACCCCGATCCGCTCGCCCCGCCGAGCACGAAGGTCCAGGCCGGTCCAGACCGGCTCCTGTGCCCCCGGATGCCACGCGGCGGCGTCCTCGAGCAGCAGGGTCTCGACGACGGTGTCGGCCTCGACGACGGTGTCGGCCTCGGCGGCGGATGTCGGACGCCCCGATCCGGTCGGCTCCGGCCCAGCCAGCAGTGGCGCGACGGCGCGGCCCCGATCCCGCAGCACGGGCAGCTGCGCCGCGGCGGTCCCCAGGGCGGCCAGCGGCTCGGCCCAGCTCAGAGCGATAAGGACGGCCAACGCCGCGGCCGGAGCGGCGGTGCCGGTGTCCAGGGCGGCCTGGGCGGCGGCCAGGGCGGACGCCGAGGACGCGGCCACGGCCAGGGCCGCCCCGAGCCCGGCCGCGCGGGAGGCGCGGCGTGCCGGGGCGTCCAGCTGCTCGGCGGTCCGGTCAAGCCTCTGCAGGGCGCGCTCTGCCAGGCCGTTGGCGTGCAGGTCTGCCGCTGCCTGAAGCAGGCGGGTGACGTGTCCGAGCAGCGCCGAGCGTCGCGTGGCGGCGGCCCCGGAGGCGGCCCGGTCGACGAGCAGCACCGCCGCGGGGACCAGCACCAGCCCGGCGGCCGCGACGGGCAGGGCCGCCGCGGCCGGACCGGGGGCCAGCACGGAGACGATCGCGGCCGTGACAGCCCAGGCCAGCAGCGCCGCCGGGACCGGGACGAGGACGCGGGGCACGGCGTCGCGCAGTGCGTCGACGTCCGCGACGAGCGCGGACAGGGCCCCGTCGGCCCGGCTGAGCCGGCGGAAGGCGGCGGGATCCGCGCCGAGGCGGTCCCAGATCCGCAGACGCAGCCGGCCCGCCCACGCCAGCACCGCGTCGTGGGCGGACAGCCGCTCCAGGTAGCGGCAGACGCCGCGGGACACGCCGAACGCCCGCACCAGCACGATCACGGCCAGCAGGTACAGGATCGGCGGCTGATAGGCGGCCATGACGATCAGCCAGCCGGACAGACCGGCCAGCAGCGCGGCGGACAGGTGGGTCCCCACGGCCCAGCCCACCGCCGCCCACAGCCTGCGGGCGCCCCAGGGCAGCAGCCGGAGGACGTGGCGCCCGCGCGGGACACGCTGTGCGGTGGAGGCGACCGGCGGCCCGGTGACGGCCGCATCGATGCCGGCATCGGCCACGGCGGCCGTCGGCGGCCGCCCTGATCCGGCGAGGGCGGGGTCGTGGGATGCGATGAGCAGGGCGACCGGCGGCAGGGACATTCCGGGCACCCGGTCCGTCCTGATCGTCAGCAGCAGTCGGCGCACCCGGTCCGCCGCCGTCTCGTCCAGGTGGGCGGTGGGCTCGTCGAGCAGCACCAGCCGAGGCGCGCCGTCCGCGTCGTCGTCGCCCGTCTGCGCGAGCCGGGCCAGCAGCCGGGCCAGGGCAAGACGACGCCGCTCCCCGGGGCTGAGGTCGTCGACCGGGCGCTCCGCCAGGTCCGCGCGAAGGCCCACCGCCTCCAGAGCGGACCGGGCCTGCACCGGGTCCGCCCCCGCCAACGCCAGCTCCTCGGCGCCCGTGGGGGCGGCGAACTCCGGATGCTGCCCCAGCCACAGGACGCGTCCGGGCTCGGGCGCCCGCACCGTGCCGGCCACACGGACGTCGTCGTCGCGGAGCAGCCCGGCCAGCAGGTGCAGGACGGTGGACTTGCCGGTGCCGGACCCGGTCGAGAGCACCCGGGCCTCGCCGGCGGGCACGGACAGGTCGAGGCCGTCCACCACCCATGGCCCGGCCCCGTAGGCGATCCGCAGCCCGTCCAGGGCCAGCACCGGCTGCGCAGGGTCCTCACCTGCGTCGTCTGCGCCCCGCAGCCGGTCCAGGGCGGGGACACGCAGCGGCTCGTGCAGGCGGGCGTCGATGCGGTCCCGGGCCGCCTCGGCATCCTCGGTGGCATGGAAGGCGGCACCCAGGTCCCGCAGCGGCAGGTAGACCTCGGCGGCCATGACCAGGACCACCAGCCCCTCCGCGAGCCCCAGGCTCCCGGAGACCAGACGCACGCCGATCACCACGGCCACGACCGCGACGGACAGGGAGGCGATCAGCTCCAGCGCAAGACCGGAGACGAACGCGGTGCGCAGGGTGCCCATCGTGGCGGCCCGGTGCCGTTCGGAGACCCTTTCCAGAGAGCGCCGCTGCACCCCGGCCCGGTGCAGGCCCACGAGCACCGGCAGCCCACGGGCGAGCTCGGCCAGCTGGGAGGAGAGCCGGGCCAGTCCCGCGGCGGAGTCGGCGATGCGCTCGGCGGTGTGCCGGCCGATCAGGACCATGAACAACGGCACCAGCGGCAGGGTGAGCAGCAGCAGCAGCGCGGACAGCGGATCTCGCAGCAGCGCCCACCCGATCAGCGCGGGTGGGACCACCGCTGCCGCGGCCAGGGCGGGCAGCACCCGCGCGTGGTAGTCGTCCAGTCCCTCCAGGCCGCGGGTCGCCACCACCGCGTCCGGGCCCACGTCCTCGCCCAGGGCGTCGGCCTCGTCCAGGCGGCGCCGCAGCAGCGCACGGCGCAGGTCCGCCTGCACCTGCAGGGAGGTCCGGCGCCCCAGCGCCGGAGCGATCGCCTCCGCCGCCGCACGCAGCAGGGTGCCCGCCGCGCCCAGCAGCAGGGCGAGGCCGACCTGGTCCGCCTCCACTGGCCCGGCAGGGGCCGGCGGGCGCAGGAGCAGGTCGAGCAGGTCGGAGGCATCGGGGACGGGCAGGGCCGCAGCCAGCCCGGTCAGCAGCCGGGTCAGCGCCTCGGCGAGCAGGATCCATCCGCCCGCACGCAGCACGGCGCAGCCCAGCAGGGGGACCAGCAGCCGCCGGGAGGCGGAGTCTCGGGGAAGGGGGCCGGAAGACCGAGGTGCCCGGCCGTCGTCGGGACGACTCACACCGGGCGGACCGCGTGGGCCGTGGGGATGTGGGTGACAGCGATGCGGCGGCGGAAGGTCCAGTAGGACCAGGCGGTGTAGGCCAGGACGATCGGCACGAAGACGACCGTCACCCACGCCATGACGGTGAGCGTGTAGGCGCCCGACGAGGCGTTCTCCACGGTGAGGCTGTACGCGGGGTCGATGGTGGAGGGCAGCACCACCGGGTAGACGGCGGTGAACAGGGCGGCCACGCCGGCGGCCAGGAAGCCCGCCATGCCGGCGAACGTCAGGCCCTCACGGCCGGCACGCGCCCACATCCAGGCCGCCGCCAGGGCCACCACGGCGAGCACCGTGAGCACCCACGGCAGGACGGCGCCGCGGCGGGCGACCACGAGCACGACCCACAGGGCCAACGGCGCCACGAGCACCGGGAGCCAGCGGCCCAGCACCCGACGGGCCGCCTCGCGTGCGGCGCCGTCGGTCTTCAGGCCGAGGAATGCCCATGCCTGGGCGATCGCGTAGAGGACCACCGCCACGCCGCCGAGCAGCGCGTACGGGGTGATCCAGACGAAGGGGCCGCCCACGCGGTCGCCGTTGGCGTCCAGCGGCAGGCCGGTGGTGGTCAGGGCGAGCATGGCGCCCACGGTGAAGGCGGCCAGCAGCGAGCCGCCGGCCAGGCAGGCGTCCCATACGGCGCGCCCGGCGTCGGTGATCGCCTTGCCGCGGTACTCGATGGCCACGGCGCGCAGGATCAGTCCCACCAGCGTCAGCGTCAGCGGCAGGTAGAGGGCAGAGAACAGCGAGGCGTACCAGTGCGGGAACGCCGCGAAGGTCGCGCCGCCGGCGGTGAGCAGCCACACCTCGTTGCCGTCCCACACGGGACCGATGGTGTTGAGCAGCTGGCGCCGGGAGCGCTCGTCCCGCGCCCACAGGCGCATGAGCATCCCGACGCCGAGGTCGAAGCCCTCGAGCAGCAGGTAGCCGAGCCAGAGGACTCCGATGAGGGCGAACCAGATGGTGGGCAGGGTCTCTGCCATGGTGACGTTCTCCTTGGGTCCCGATCGCGGGTCAGTAGGCGAAGGCGAGGACGTCGTCCTCGTCGTGGTCGTGGTCGGCGGGGTCCGCGTGCTCGTGTGCGGTGAGCTCCGGCATGCCGGCGGGCACACCGCCGCGCACATAGCGGGCCAGCAGGACGACCTCGACCACGAGCAGCGTGCCGTAGAGCAGGGCGAAGACGATCAGGGACACGAGGATCTCGAACCCATCGACGCCCGGGGATACCGCCGCGGCGGTGAACATGAACACCTGGTCGCCGGCGGGCAGGGCGGGGTTCGGGGCCACGACGAACGGTTGGCGGCCCATCTCGGTGAACACCCAGCCGGCCATGTTCGCTCCGAAGGAGCCTCCGATGGACAGCACGGCCACGCGCATCCAGTTCCGGCTGGCCGGCACCGTCCCCCTGCGCGTCATCCACAGGGCGCAGGCGGCCGCGAGCGCTGCGAGGCCGCCGAAGGTGATCATCAGACGGAAGCCCCAGTAGGTGACCTCCATGAGCGGCTGGTAGTCGATCTGCATGCCGGCGCGCTCGCCGTACATGGGGTCGTCCGGCAGGTGGGTGCCGTACTTCTGCTCGTACTCGGGGATGAGGGTGGTGACGCCCTTCACCGGGGTCGTGAAGTCCTCATAGGCGAGGTAGGACAGCAGGCCCGGGATCTCGACCACTCCGACGACGTCGTCGCAGGTGGTGGCGCCCGACCGGTTGGAGAGGTCGGCGAAGGAGAAGACCGAGAACGCGGTGCCGTCGTGGCAGGCCGCCTCCGCGGAGGCCATCTTCAGCGGCTGGTTCTCGATCATCTGCTGAGCCTGCGCGTGACCGGTGAAGGCGGTGCCGACGAACCCGATGATCGCGACCACGGCGCCGATCCGCAGGGAGCGGAGCCAGACGGTGTGGTCCTGGCGGTCACGGGCGGCCGAGCCGGTCTCCCCCACCACCACACGGCCGTCCGCGTCCACGGTGTCGATGCCGTCGGCACGTCGTCGCCACAGGTGGTACCAGGAGATGCCGAGCAGAAAGCCCCCGCCGACGGCGTAGGCGCCCATGAGGGTGTGCGGGAAGTGGGTCAGCAGGATCGGGTTGGTCAGCACCGCGCCGATGTCGTCCAGCACCGGGCGTCCGTCCACGACCCGGTATCCCACCGGATGCTGCATGAAGGCGTTGGCCGCCATGATGAAGAACGCGGAGAAGTGGGCGCCGATCACGGCCAGCCAGAGTGCGGCGAGGTGGACGGCCTTCGGCAGCGTCTTCCAGCCGAAGATCCAGGCGCCCAGGAACACGGACTCCAGGAAGAACGCGATGAGCGCCTCCATGGCCAGCGGGGCGCCGAACACGTCGCCCACGAAGCGGGAGTACTCGGACCAGGCCATCCCGAACTGGAACTCCTGCACGATGCCCGTGGCCACACCCATGATGAAGTTGATGAGGAAGAGCTTTCCCCAGAACTTCGTCATGCGCAGATACGCCTCCTTTCCGGTGGCGAACCAGGCGGTCTGCAGGACCGCCACGAGCAGGCCGAGGCCGATCGTGAGCGGGACCATGAGGAAGTGGTAGACGGTCGTGATGCCGAACTGCCAGCGGGCGAGTTCCAGGGGATCCATACTGTGAGACTCCAGGGCAGAGACGTGATTCCACGGTGTGGGACGTTCTCAGGATACCCCTGGGCCATCACCGGTCAGGCATGTGTCGAGTGGCTCCGATCACCCTCCTGAGGCCCTCGGTCCCCCCGGGGGATAGACTCGTTCTCCGGCCTGCCCGCTCGGCGGGCCCGACAGACGTGCCCCGAGCAGATTGGCCCAGGTAACCGAACGTGTCCGGCAACGCCAGCTTCGAGTACTCCCGCGCCGCCCTCCTGGCGGTGACCGAGGTCGAGGCCCCGAACGAGCTCACCTCCGATGAGCTGGACGTCCGTCTGGACGACGTCCTCAAGCGCCTCAAGCTGCCCAAGGGGCTGCTGCAGCGCGTGGCCGGCGTCCGCGCCCGCCGCAACTGGGACAGGCCGGGCGACTTCCAGGAGGCCGCCGCCCGCGCCGGCACCGCCGCCCTCGAGGCCGCGGGGGTGCGCCCGGACCAGGTCGGCCTGATCGTCAACACCTCGGTCACCCGCGCCACCCTCGAGCCGTCCGTGGCCGTCGGCGTCCACCACATGATGGGCCTGCCGACCTCCGCGGTGAACTTCGACATCACCAACGCCTGCCTCGGCTTCGTCAACGGCATCATGCTGGCCTCCTCCCTCGTGGACGCCGGCCAGGTCGACTACGCCGTGGTCGTGGCCGGAGAGGACGCCCTCAAGGTCCAGGACGCCACCGTGGAGAACCTGCACTCCCCGCAGACCAACCGCGGCAACTTCATGGAGCAGTTCGCCTCCCTCACCCTCGGTTCGGGCGCCGCCGGCGCGGTGATCGGCTCCGCCGAGGAGCACCCGGAGGGCCACCGCATCGTCCGCGGCGTCACCCGCGCCGGTTCCGAGCACCACCTGCTCTGCGTGGGCGACCACAACGGCATGTACACCGACTCCACCGGCCTGCTCGACGGCGGCCTCGAGCTCGTCATGGACGCCTGGAACGACGCGCCCGCCGACTGGGGCTGGAAGGACGCGGACCGGTTCATCACCCACCAGGTCTCCCAGCTGCACACCAACGCGATCGCGGAGGCCGCCGGCCTGGACCTCGACCGCGTCCCCACCACCTTCCCGACGCTCGGCAACATCGGCCCGGCGTCCCTGCCCATCACCCTCGTCCGCGAGCAGGACACCCTCGAGCGCGGGGACAAGGTCCTCTGCCTCGGCGTCGGCTCCGGACTGAACACCGCCATGCTCGAGATCCAGTGGTGAGAAGGAGGACCACGCCGTGAGCATCCCCGCAGCCGCAGCGACCATCCCCCCGATCGACAGGATGCCCGGGTGGGACCCGCAGTGGTCCCGCCTGCTCACGGTCCAGTCCCCCGCGGACCCGGCCGGCACCGTCCGGACCTTCCACATCGCGGACACCGGCCCGGCCCTGGCCGCGATGGGCGTGGAGGTGCACGGCACCATCCTCGCCGTCCACGGCAACCCGACCTGGTCCTACCTGTGGCGCTCGCTCATGCGCGCCACCGTGGACCAGGCCCGCGCCGGCGGCACCGCCTGGCGCATGATCGCCCCGGACCAGCTGGACATGGGCTTCTCCGAGCGCCTTCCCCACGCGCAGATGCCCCGCCCGGAGACGATGGGCACCGCCGACTCGGACTACCGCGGCCTCGCCGCCCGCCTGGACGACCTCACCGCGATCACCGACGCCCTGGAGCTGCCCGGCCTCGTGGCCGCCGGCCACCGCCTCGTGACGATCGGCCACGACTGGGGCGGCGTCGTCTCCCTGGGCTGGGCCGGCCGCCACGCCGAGCTGCTGTCCGGTGTGATGACGCTGAACACCGCCGTCCACCAGCCGGAGGGCGCCCCCATCCCGGTGCCGCTGCAGGCCGCCCTCGCCGGCCCCCTGCTGGCCAACTCGACCGTGGCCACGGACGCGTTCGTCTCCGTCACCACGTCCCTGGCCAGCCCGCAGCTGTCCCGCGCGGTGCGCGCCGCCTATCACCTGCCGTACACCTCTGCGGACCGCCGCGGCGGTGTGGGCGGCTTCGTGGCGGACATCCCCGCCACCGCCGACCACGGCTCCCACCCCGCGCTGCAGGAGGTCTCCGCAGGCGTGTCCGCCCTGGGCGCCGCCGACGTTCCCGCCCTGATCCTGTGGGGCGCAGACGACCCCGTCTTCCTCGACCGCTATCTCGACGACCTGCGCGACCGCCTTCCGGCCGCCCGTGTGCACCGCTACGAGGAGGCCGGCCACCTGCTCGTCGAGGACCGGGACCTGACCGGACCCGTCCTCACGTGGCTGGAGCTCCTGGACACCGGCATGCTCTCCTCCCCGGGATCGGGCCTGCCCGTGTCCCTGCCGGAGCCCGAGCTGCGCTACGAGGCGCACCCGTCCACCACGTCCCTGCACCTGGAGGACCTCGAGTCCCACGTCTCAGCCGGTGAGGAGGACGACGACGGCACCGCACCCTCCGGCCAGGACGTCCCCGCCGCCCCGGCGCAGCCCGCCTCCTCGTCCTCCGGACGCCGTCGCCTGTGGGACCAGCTGGAGGAATGGGGCGCGCCGGAGGCCTACAACCGCGACGCCACCGCCCTGGTGGACATGACCGGCGCCGCCAGCTCCCGAGCGATCGTGCGCCGGAAGCGCCGCCCCGTGGCCGTGAGCTGGGGCGAGCTGCAGGAGATGGTCTCGGCGATCGCCACCGGCCTGTGGGCCGCGGGGGTCCGCCCGGGGGACCGCGTCTCCATGCTCGTGCCGCCGGGCCGGGACCTCACCGCCGCCCTCTACGCCGTGCTGCGCCTGGGCGCCGTGGCCGTCGTCGCGGACCAGGGCCTGGGCATCAAGGGCATGACCCGGGCCATGAAGTCCGCCCGCCCGAAGTGGATCATCGGTCAGACCCCCGGCCTCACCCTCGCCCGGGCGCAGTCCTGGCCGGGCACCCGCTTCTCCGTGGCCACGCTGGGGGCCGCCCAGCGCTCCCTGCTGAACGTGGAGGACAGCCTCTACGCCATGGTGGAGCGCCACCGCGACCCGCACCGCGTCGGCCCGGTGGACGAGCAGGGCCAGATGCTGCCGGTCCCCGAGGAGCACCAGGAGGCCGCCGTCCTGTTCACCTCCGGCTCCACCGGTCCGGCCAAGGGCGTCGTCTACACCCACGGCCGCCTGGGCCACCTGGTGCGGCGCATCCGCCGCACGCTCGGCATCGAGCCGGGCTCGTCCCTGCTCGCCGGGTTCGCGCCGTTCGCGCTGCTGGGCCCTGCCCTGGGCGCCACCTCCGTGTCCCCGGACATGGACGTCACCAAGCCGGCCACGCTGACGGCCCGCGGCCTCGCCGAAGCCGCAGAGGCAGGCCAGTCCACCGTGCTGTTCGCCTCCCCCGCCGCACTGCGCAACGTCGTGGCCACGGCCGACGAGCTGGACGAGGCCGGGCACGCCGTCCTCGACCGGATCCGTCTGGTCCTCTCCGCCGGGGCCCCCGTCCCACCGTCCCTGATGCGCCAGGTGACCGCGCTCGTGCCGAACGCGCAGGTCCACTCCCCCTACGGCATGACCGAGGGCCTGCTGCTCACGGACATCGACGCGGACACCGTCCAGGAGCTCGTGCACGCCAAGGACGCCGGCGTGTGCGTCGGCACCCCCATCGAGACCGTGGAGGTCGCGATCGCCCCGCTGCTGGAGGACGGCTCCGCGGAGGAGGTCATCCTGGACCGCGAGTCCGGCTGGGGCGTGCTGGGCGAGGTCGTCGTCTCGGCGCCGCATCTGAAGGAGCGCTACGACGCCCTCTGGTACACGGACCAGCAGTCCAAGCGGGACAGCCTGTTCGGCGGCGGCGGGCGCGTGTGGCACCGCACCAACGACGTCGGCCACGTCGACGCCGAGGGGCGCCTCTGGATCGAGGGCCGTCTGCAGCACGTCGTGTCCACCCCTCACGGCCCGGTCGCCCCGGTGGGCCCGGAGGCCGCCATCGACGCCCTCGGCCCGGTCGACCGCTGCGCGGTCGTCGGCGTGGGCCCCGCCGGCACCCAGGCGCTGGTGGTCTGCGTGGAGGCGGCGAAGCCTGCGACCCGTCCGGAGAAGCGTGCCGGTCACCTGCGGGACGGCCGCCCGAAGCCGGGTCTGGCCCCCGCCGAGCTGGCGACCCAGGTCCGTGCGGCCGTGGCGCCACTGGCCGTCTCCGCCGTCCTCGTCACGGAGGCCATCCCCACGGACATCCGACACAACTCCAAGATCGACCGTGCCCGCATGGCCCGGTGGGCCGAGCACGTGCTGGCCGGCGGAAAGGTGGGCCATCCCTGATGTCACGCATGGGATTCGAGGTCGAGCTCGACGCGCTGGGCACTCCTCAGGTCTTCGAACAGCCTGAGGCGCACCGCGTCCTCGTCACCGGCGCCTCCGGCATCCTGGGCCAGGGCGTGGCACGGGCGCTGCTCGCCTCCGGCTCCGAGGTCGTCACCCTCCAGCGCCGCCCCTCCGGCGTCGAGGGCGCCGAGGACGTCCGCGGCTCCGTGGCGGACCCCGAGGCGGTCGCCCGCGCCATGGACGGCGTGGACACGGTCGTGCACGTGGCCGCCAAGGTCTCGGTGTCCGGCCGCGAGGAGGAGTTCGAGCTCGTCAACGTCGCCGGCACCCAGTACGTGGTGGAGGCCGCCAGGGACGCCGGCGTCAGCCGCATGGTGCACATCTCCTCCCCGTCCGTGGCGCACGCCGGCAGCTCGATCGTCGGTGAGGGGGCCGGCCCGGCCGACCCGGCCGCCGCGCGAGGACCCTATGCCCGCACCAAGGCCGCCGGCGAGCTGATCGCGCTGTCCGCCGACTCGCCGTCCTTCCACGTGCTCGCCCTGCGCCCGCACCTGATGTGGGGTCCCGGAGACATGCAGCTGACCGACCGCATCGTGCAGCGGGCCCGCGCCGGCCGCATGCCGGTGCTCGGCTCCGGCGCCGCCCTCGTCGACACCCTCTACACCTGGAACGCCGTCGAGGCCGTCCTGGCCGCCGTGACCGCCGCGGACCACACGCACGGCGAGTCCCTCGTGGTCACCAACGGGGAGCCGCGCCCGGTGGGCGAGCTCATCACCCGCATCGCCATGGCCGGCGGTGCCGCCCCGCCCCGCCTGCGCCTGCCCGCGGGCGTGGCCCGCCGCGCCGGCGCCCTCGTCGAGCGCGCGTGGGAGCGGAACCTCTTCGGCATGCGCCGTGCCACCGCCGACGGCGAACCGCCGCTCACCGAGTTCCTCGCCGAGCAACTGTCCACCTCCCACTGGTTCGACCAGCGCCGGACCCGCGAGGTCCTGGACTGGCGTCCCCGGGTGAGCATCGACGAGGGCCTCGAACGCGTCGCCGAGCACTACGCCGAGCGCTGACCCTCCGCGCCGGGCCGTCCCGGCCGCGTCCTACCGCCGGCGCTGGGCCGCGGGTCGGTCACGCCGCCGGCGTGTGCCTGCACGATCTGCGCGGCGATCTCACGGAAGCGCTCGATCGCCCCGGGAGGACTGAGGAGGCGGATGTGGTCGCCGAACTGGAGCAGCTGACGCACCGATTCCACATCCGAATAGTGGACGGTGATCGGGGTCCAGCCTTCCTCCGGGACACCCGCGGCGACCAGCCGGGTTCCGAGGATCCGCCGCGCCAGGTCCAGACGGGTCGAGCGCAGCATCGCCTGCACCTCGACGCCGGGGGTCGGTGAGAGTCCGGTGACCAGCTCGTGCCAGACCGATCGCAGATCGCTGCCGGGGCGCAGCACCGCGTCGTCCGTGAGGGCCTCGTACCGGTCGATGCGGCCGGCATGGAACATGCGGGGCGCGCCGCCGACGTCGGCCACGAGGTACCACGCGCCAGCCTTGTTCGCGAGGCCGTACGGATCCGCGGTGAGCCAGGTCCCGTCGGCCTGACCGCTGCGGCGGTAACGCAGGCGGATGCGTCGTCGCCGGCGCGCGGCGGTGAGAAGATCGCTCAGGTCTTGCTCCTGCCCCGCGGTGAACCACCCGGTGGGGTCGATGAGCAGGACCTCGGACAGCGGTGTCGTCTCGGGCGCCCGTCCCCGGAGGGCCACGGCCGTCAGTTTCTCCTGGGCACTCACCTGGTGCGCCTTGAGTCCGATCTGGTTCAGCAGCTCGGCATCCGGGCCGGCCGCGGTCAGCACCTGCAGTTCGCCCGGATCGAGGCGTGCCACGTCCAGCCGTGCCCGGCGGTCCAGCACGATCGCTCCGCCGCGGCCCTGTTCCGTGTGGATGGGCACACCCGCGGCCGACAGTGCCACAACGTCCCGGAGGATGGTGCGCGAGGACACCTCGAGGCGACGGGCCAGTTCGGCGCTCGTCATCCGCTCATGTGTCTGCAGGAGCAACAGGATCGACAGCAGCCGGGAGGACCTCATAGGCCGATCCTGCCAGAAGCATGACAGCAGATGTCATGTTTCCCTGCTCGAATGGTGGCTCCTGAACCACCGATCCGAGGAGCCACCATGACGGCACCCAACCTGTTCCTGAACTACGTGAGCGACGCCGAGCGGTCCACCGCCTTCTACAGCGACCTTTTCGAGATCGAACCGACCTTCACCAGCCCCCGCTATGTCGCCTTCGAGGTGGCCCCGGGAGTGCTGTTCGCCATCTGGACCGGCCGCAGCGAGAACGCGGTCGCCGGCACGCCTCGGACGAGCGAGGTCGGACTCATGGTCCCCGGCCCGGCGTCGGCCGTCGACGAGGTGTACCGGCGGTGGGCCGCCAAGGGCGTGCGGGTGGTCGAAGGGCCCTACGACGAGGTGTTCGGCCGCACCTTCGTGATCGCCGACCCCGACGGCAACCTCATCCGGGTCAGCCCCGTCGACTGACCGGCGGCCGGAGGCTGATGCGCCGCGTTCCCGTCACGGGGCGGCGCCCGGCCTCACCGGTCGGCGGGCGAGTCGAGCAGCACTGCACGGTAGCTCCGGTGGAAGAGGACGCCGACGACGGTGCCCAGCGCCACGGCCGCCGCGACCTGTAACGTCCCGCCCGGCAGTCCCGCGATCAGAGCCGGTCCGATGGCCGCCCCGAACGCCAGGGCGAGCGCGGCCGCGGCGGGCACCGTGTCCTGGGACGCCGAACCGCCGGCCGCCCGGAGCTCGCTGAACCGCCGCTGCACGGGGAGCAGGGCCACGACGGCGACGACCATCGCCACCACCATGCCCGCCAGGGCGGGCCAGTCCCCCACCAGCGCGCGGAGGCCGGCGCTCGTCAACGCGACGCCGACGCACACGGAGGCGACCGTCAATCGTCTGAGCACGGAAGGCTCTGTCACGGCGGCGAAGCTCATGTCCCCCACCCTAGGGGCCCCACCGGCCGCCGGGTCCACCGCACCGCGTCCTCAGGCATCGATGCGCTCGGCGTCCAGCTCGTCCGCGTTGGAGACGATGAACTCCTTGCGGGGTGCCACGGAGGAGCCCATGAGCAGGTCGAAGACCTTCTCTGCGGCCTCGAACTCGCTGATGCGCACGCGGCGCAGCATGCGGTGGCGCGGGTCCATGGTGGTCTCCGCCAGCTGGTCCGCGTCCATCTCGCCCAGGCCCTTGTAGCGCTGGATCGGCTCCTTGTAGCTGCGGCCCTCCGACTCGAGGCGGGTCAGCAGCTGCGCCAGCTCCTTCTCGGAGTACGTGTACACGACCTCGCGCTCCTTCTTGCCGCGGGCCACGACCTCCACGCGATGCAGCGGCGGGACGGCGGCGTAGACGCGGCCTGCCTCCACCAGCGGCCGCATGTAGCGGAAGAACAGGGTGAGCAGCAGGGTGCGGATGTGGGCGCCGTCCACGTCCGCATCGGTCATGAGGATGACCTTGCCGTAGCGGGCGGCGTCCAGGTCGAAGGAGCGGCCGGCACCGCCGCCGACCACCTGGATCAGCGCGGAGCATTCGGCGTTGGAGAGCATGTCCCCCACCGAGGCCTTCTGGACGTTGAGGATCTTGCCGCGGATCGGCAGCAGCGCCTGGAAGTCCGAGGAGCGGGCCAGCTTCGCGGTGCCCAGCGCCGAGTCGCCCTCCACGATGAACAGCTCGGAGGAGGTGACGTCGTTGGTGCGGCAGTCGGCCAGCTTCGACGGCATGGAGGAGGACTCGAGCGCGTTCTTGCGGCGCTGGTTCTCCTTGTGGGTGCGGGCCGCGATGCGGGACTTCATCTCCGCCACGACTTTCTCCAGCACCGCGGCGGACTGCTGCCTCTGGGTTCGGGCGCCGGACTTCAGCAGGGCTGCGAGCTCCTTGGAGACCACGTTGTTGACGATGCGGCGCACGGCCGGGGTGCCGAGCACCTCCTTCGTCTGGCCCTCGAACTGCGGCTCGGCCAGGCGCACGGTGAGCACCGCGGTGAGTCCGGCGAGGACGTCGTCCTTCTCCAGCTTGTCGGTGCCGGCCTTGAGCTTGCGGGCGTTCGCGGCGACCTGGTCGCGGAAGGTCTTCAGCAGCGCTGCCTCGAAGCCGGACTGGTGGGTGCCGCCCTTGGGGGTGGCGATGATGTTCACGAAGGAGCGGAACGTGGTCTCGTAGCCCACGTCCCAGCGCAGGGCCACGTCCACCTCGCAGGTGCGATCCACGTCCTTCATCTGGGTGCGGCCGTCCGCGCCCAGCACGGGGACGCGCTCGGAGAACGTGCCGGAGCCCTGCAGGCGCCACACATCTGTGACGGGCGAGGCCGGGGTGAGGTGCTCGGCGAACTCGGCGATGCCGCCGTCGTACTGGAAGACCTCCTCATGCGGGCCCTGTTCCCCCGGCGTGCCCTTGAGCCGGCGCAGGTCCCGCACCGTGATGCGCAGGCCCGGGATCAGGTAGGCGGTCTGGCGGGCGCGGGCCTGCAGCTCCTCCACGGAGAAGCGGGCGTCCGGAGTGAACACCTGTTCGTCCGCCCAGTAGCGGACCCGGGTGCCGGTGACACCGCGCTTGGCCCTGCCGACGACCTCGAGCGGGGTGACCTCGGTGCTCTCGGCGAACGGCGCCTCCGGGCTCGGGCGGGAAGCGTCCTGGAAGGTGCCCGGCACTCCGCGGCGGAAGGACATGCGATGCACCTTGCCGCCGCGCGAGACGTGGACGTCCAGGCGGGAGGACAGCGCGTTCACCACCGAGGCGCCCACGCCGTGCAGGCCGCCGGAGGCCGCGTAGGAGCCGCCGCCGAACTTGCCGCCGGCGTGCAGCTTGGTGAAGACGACCTCCACGCCGGACAGGCCGGTGCGGGGCTCGACGTCCACGGGGATGCCGCGGCCGGAATCCTCGACCTCCACCGAACCGTCCGGGTGCAGCGTGATCTCGATCGAGGAGCCGTAGCCGGCCAGGGCTTCGTCCACCGAGTTGTCGATGATCTCCCACAGGCAGTGCATCAGGCCGCGGGAGTCGGTGGAGCCGATGTACATGCCGGGGCGCTTGCGCACGGCCTCGAGCCCCTCCAACACGGAGAGGTGGCGGGCGTTGTACTCGGTTGAGCGGCTCACGGCGGGATCTTGCCTTTCCTGCGGATCGAGGGCGTCTTCCAGGGTACGTCGGCAGCCCGCTACGCGGGCGGCGAAACACCGCGGCCGCGACACCACGGGAGGGAACAGACCTGCCATAGTGGTGGTTCTGATGGATGGAGCGGGCACGCCCGCGGGACCGTCGAGACGGACCCGTCGCCCGCTGCCGGACACCGAAGACCGAAGGAGGACGCCATGTCCACGACCGCTGTGGCCGAACCGGCCTCGCTGAACGCCACCGACCGCTGCGACCGTTGCGGTGCGCAGGCCTACGTGCGCGCCGTCCTCACCGCCGGCGGCGAGCTGCTCTTCTGCGGCCACCACGCCCGGGCCGTCGAGGACGTCCTGCGTCCGCAGACCTCGGTGTGGCAGGACCAGACCCACGAGCTCACCGTGCGTCCCACCCCGGAGGACTGACCTGCCGGACGCAGATGAGGGCCGGGACTCCAGTGCGGGGTCCCGGCCCTCAGTGCGTCCCGGGTCGACGAGGTTCGCCCGCGTCCCCGGCCGACGAGGTTCGCCCTCCTGCCCGCCGTCGCTCATGCTCTGGCGGGCCCGTTGCGCGGGCGAAGGACGAGGTTCACAGGCCCACCGCCCAGCCCACGTCAGCGGGCCGGGACCAGGCGTCCGTATTCGACTTCCGCGAGCTGGGGCCGGCGGGGGTCCGCGGAGCGGTGACCGGTCTCCGTGAATCCGAGCCGCTCGTAGGCGCGACGCCCCGCGATGTTGTCCTCCGGCGTCTCGAGCAGCTGGCGGCTCCGCCCCGCCTGCCGCATCACCTCGTCCGCCCCCGCGAACAGCGCCTCGACGACGCCGCGGCCGCGGTGACCGGGGCGCACGTAGACGGACACGATGTTCACCGTGTCCTCGTCCAGGAGCATGTCCTCGGTGTAGCCGACCCAGTCGATGCTCAGCGCGCCCACCGGAACACCGTCCGCCAGTGCCTGGAGGTGGGTGTGCGGTCCGGACACCCGTTCACGCCAGGTGGCCTCCGTGTAGTCGGCGACGTCGTCCAGGGTTGCCCAGAAGTAGTCCGGGGCGTCCGCGAGCATCTCCAGGCGCAGCTCGCGGTAGGACTCCCAGTCCGCCTCGTCCAGCAGACGCAGCGAGAGCGGCGCGTCCGGATGGACGGTCTCGGGCAGGGTGACCTCCGGCCGTCGGCCGGAAACGGGGATGTCCGACATCGGGCGTCCTCTCGAAGACGGGCTCGCCGGTCGCGGCGGGCAACGGTGGGGGCCTGCGACGACGCGGCGTGGGTGCCTGCGACGACGCCCCGCTCGGCGGGGCCGGCAGGGGCGTCGTGGGGCCGCGGGGTCAGTCGAGGTAGTCGCGGAGGACCTGGGAACGCGAGGGGTGGCGCAGCTTCGACATGGTCTTCGACTCGATCTGCCGGATGCGCTCCCGCGTCACGCCGTAGACCTTTCCTATCTCGTCCAGGGTCTTCGGCTGGCCGTCGGTGAGGCCGAAGCGCATGGCGACGACGCCGGCCTCGCGCTCGGAGAGCGTGTCCAGCACGGAGTGCAGCTGCTCCTGAAGCAGGGTGAAGGACACGGCATCCGACGGGACGACCGCCTCGGAGTCCTCAATGAGGTCGCCGAACTCGGAGTCGCCGTCCTCACCGAGCGGAGTGTGCAGGGAGATCGGCTCGCGGCCGTACTTCTGGACCTCGACGACCTTCTCCGGGGTCATGTCGAGCTCCTTGGCCAGCTCCTCCGGGGTGGGCTCGCGGCCCAGGTCCTGGAGCATCTGGCGCTGCACGCGGGCGAGCTTGTTGATGACCTCCACCATGTGCACCGGGATGCGGATGGTGCGCGCCTGGTCCGCCATCGCGCGGGTGATGGCCTGACGGATCCACCAGGTCGCGTAGGTCGAGAACTTGAAGCCCTTGGTGTAGTCGAACTTCTCGACGGCACGGATCAGACCGAGGTTGCCCTCCTGGATGAGGTCCAGGAAGAGCATGCCGCGGCCGGTGTAGCGCTTGGCCAGGGAGACGACGAGACGCAGGTTCGCCTCGAGCAGGTGGTTCTTCGCCCGACGGCCGTCCGCGATGATCAGCTGCATGTCGCGACGCTCGCGGTAGTCCTCGACCGGGTTCTCCTTCATCTTGTGCTCGGCGTAGAGGCCGGCCTCGATGCGCATCGCGAGGTCCACCTCCTGCTCCGCGTTGAGGAGGGCGACCTTGCCGATCTGCTTCAGGTAGTCCTTCACCGGGTCAGCGGTCGCACCGGCGACGACGACCTGCTGGACCGGCGCGTCGTCCTCCGAGTTGTCCACCACGAAGCCGCCGGAGGAACCGGCATCCTCACCCTTCTTGTCGCCCTTGACGCCGGCCTGCTCCTTGGCCGCCGACTCGTCGGACTGGGGCTCTTCGACCTCGGTCTCCTCGACGGCGTCGGGCGCGGTCGGCTGGAGGTCCTCGAGCTCCGCGGCGGCCTTGGCCGAGGCCTTCTTCGTTGCAGGCCTGCGGGCTGCGGTCTTCGCGGCCGGAGCCTTCTCGGCCGCCGTGCCGGTGGTCTTCTTCGCGGCGGCGGTGGTCTTCTTCGCCGTCGAGGACTTCGCGGTCGAGGCAGAGCCGGTGCCCGTGGTCTTCTTCGCCGCGGGGGTCTTGGCGGTGGAGGCCTTCTTGGTCGCGGTCGACGTCGTCTTCTTCGCCGCGGCGGTGGTCTTCTTCGCCGTCGAGGACTTCGCGGTCGAGGCAGAGCCGGTGCCCGTGGCCTTCTTCGCCGCAGGCTTCTTCGCAGCGGTCGTCGTCGAGCCCGTCGTGCCGGACTTCTTGGCCGCGGTGGTCTTGCGAGCGGTGGTCTTCTTCGCGGCGGGGGTCGAGGTGGTCTCCGGACCGTCCTGCTTGCCGCTGGTGGTCGACGTCGGGGTCACACGTGGCCTTTCGGTTGGTCCGCGGCCGTTCCGCGGGTGTCTGCAGTGGCGCGCACCGTCGCCTCTCCGGCCCGGTGGAGGACCGCAGGGAGCCGACATGCGCGTGACCCTGTCAAGTCCAGGCCTGACGGCCACACCGCGCCGCGGCGTGTCCGGCGACCGCATCGGACTCCAGGGTCTTCGGTGCGCACAACACGGCCTGCTGACGGTCTATTCCCGCTCGGGACGGAAATGCTCCGCGGCCTGCCGTGAGGCAATGCTCCGCGGCCTGCCGTGAGGCCCGATTATGCCACGCAGACCCGCGCTCGGCCGGGCCCTCACCCGGCGGGTCGCCAGGCGGTCCGCGGGTTCGACGCCCAACCGGCGATGCGCCCGCCCTCGACCAGACGGAGGAGCAGGGAGGTCAGGCCGTGGCCTGGCCGCAGGCGCCATGCCTCCTCGAGGTGCGCGCCGGCCCGTGACCCCTGCCCTCGGGCCCAGGCGATCCATCCGACCACGGCGAGCGCATTGGCCGCCTGCTCGACGGGCAGGTCCGGGACGGCGGCCCGCAGCTCGTCGTGGAGACGGTCGAGCAGGTCCCAGCGCGGCGCCTCGTCCGAGTCGGCGAAGAAGAGGTCGACGGGACAGGCGTCGGGCCCCGCGTCGTGGTCATGCCCGACGGCGGCCATCCCCAGCAGGCGGTCCCGCCACAGGGGCAGCGCCAGCGGGGCCGCAGCCTGCCTGCGGTTCAGCACGCCGATGCGCGACCGCCCGGCCAGGATCCGCGCCCAGAGTCCGAGCCAGGCGGTGATCGAGGCCTCGTCGTCGTCCGCCGGCAGCGGCCAGGGGGCGTGCTGTGCCGCCGGGGTGGGCACATCTGCGCGTCCGGGCCCGGAGTTCCAGATCGACCCCTCCGCCGCCATCAGGGACAGGGAGACGGCGCTCAGCTCGGGGGAACCGATCGGGCGCGGCTCGTCGTCCTGGCCGACGTCGATGTCCTCACCCTCTCCGGTCCAGGCGACGGCGGCCCCGTCCTCCACGCACCATGCGGCCACGACGGGGACTCCGGCCCGCTGGAGGACTGCTCGCAGGACCGGCGCCAGCGGCCGGTGCACGGACTCGTCCAGGCCGGGCTCATGGACGACGAGCAGGCAGCCGTCGGCGTCGCGGTCCGAGCGGACGGCGCGGGCGACGGCCTCGGCCCAGCGTCGCCGCGTCCCCTCTGCCGACGGGGCGGGGACGGGGACGTCGACCCGCGCCACGGCGCGCATGGTCTTCCCCCGGAGGGTGATGAAGCAGAGGCTGGAGCGGGGCAGTCGGCCCAGGACGTGCCCGATGTAGCCGAGCAGGTCGTCGACGTCGCGGGCCGAGGCGTGCGGGACGGTGGCGGTGTGCTGTGTGGTGTCCATGCCGTCACGCTGGACCGCCGTGCCGTTTCAGACCAGCGCGACCCCTTGCGTCACGGCGTGTCTGTGGACGGGTCCGGGCCCTCGTCGTCCTGTGCAGGAGAGGAGGGGCGTGCGGACGGGCCACCCTCCCGTCCGAGCAGGTACGCCTCCACGGCCGAGGCGAGTTCGTCGCCGTCGGGGAGTCCCTCGGAGGTCTCGAGCAGGGACCGCCCCTGCTCCGCGACGTTCTGGTCGAAGGTGCGTTCAAGACCGGACACCATGGCCTGGATCTCCTCGGAGCCTGCGGTCTGCCGTTCGAGCTCGGCCTCGACGTCCCGTGCCTTGTCCCGCAGCTCGTCGGTGGGGAGCATCAGCCCCATGGCGGCGCCGGCGTACTCGAAGGCCGCGACCGCCGCCTGGGGGAACTTCGCCTCGGCGATGTAGTGCGGCACGTGCAGCGAGTAGCCGGCCGTCGGGATGCCCTTCTCCTCGGCGGCCGTCTCCAGCAGCTGGAGCATCCCGGCCATCATCTCGGCCTCGGCGGACCAGGTGCTCAAGCCCGCCAGGACGTCGGTGCGCGTGCCATGGGCGGTCACGCCGACCCGGCGCGTGTGCGGCACGGGCATCGGCACGGAGTCGACGAGGACGAACGAGTTGACCCTCCAGCGGTCGGCCAGCTCCAGGACCTCTGCGGCGAAGCCGTGCCATCGGAAATCCGGCTCCGGCCCGGAGAGCATGAGGAACGGATGGCCCAGCAGGTCCTTCACGAGATCCACGCCGATGCGCGGCACCTGCAGGTCCAGATAGCGGTCCCGCTCGAAGCGCACGTGCGGACGGCGGGCGCGGTAGTCGTAGGCGGCGTCCAGGTCGACGTCCGCCACCGGGGTGGTCTCCAGCCGGTCGCGGACGGCCTCGCGCAGCTGGCGGGCCACGCGTCCGGCGTCCATGTGCCCGGAGAGGGCGACCAGAAGGTCGAGCCCCTCGGGCACCTCCACGCCGGGGTGCAGGGTCATGAGCGTCTCGGGAGTCTGCATGGCCGCGGCCTCACCTGGTCCTTCCTGGTCCGGTTCCTCGATCTCGGCGCAGACGGCTCGCCGTCGGCCCCGCCTCGATCCACAACGATGCCGCATGCCGGTCCATTCCCCGCACGATGCGGGTCGTCCGCCGATGCCGCGCCGCTCCGATCGCCCGCCGCGAACGGCTCGCAACAGGCGACGATAGGATCGGGCGTGACGCGCATCATGCCGCGGGACCCGCCCGTGCCCGGCACAGCGCGCTCGCGACCAGAACCATCGACATGGAAACGAGGACCGACGACGTGATCACCACCGATCGTCCGACCCTGACCACCTGCACGCTCGAGGGCACCGACGCCGCTGCCCTCGTGATCGGCGTGGGCACCGGCGCCGACGGCGCCGAGCTGCTGGCCAACCCCCTGCCGGCCGACGCGGCGGAGAGACTCCAGTCCCTGCTGGAGCCGCTGGGCGTCTCGGGCAAGGCGGACGAGGTCGTCCGCGTGCCGGGCGTGGAGGGCTGCCCCGTCGAGCTGGTCGTGCTCACCGGCGTCGGCTCGGTGGAGGACGCCGAGCCGACCGAGGAGGCCCTGCGCCGCGCCGCCGGCGCCGCGGTCCGCGCCCTCGCCGGCACCGAGAAGGTCGCCGTGGGCCTGCCGGCCGACACGGCCGAGCGTCTCGCCGCCGTCGCCGAGGGCGCCGGCATGGGCTCCTACGCCTTCACCGCCCACAAGTCCACCAAGGACACCGAGGCCGCCCGCCGCTCCGCCCCGGTCTCCGCCCTGTCCTTCGTGACCGAGGCCGCCGACGCCGAGGCCGTCCTCGAGCGCGCCGGGCACATCGCCGACGCCGTGTGCGCCACCCGCGACCTCATCAACACCCCGCCGTCGCACCTCTACCCGGAGACCTTCGCGAAGACCGTGGAGGAGGACCTCGCCGGCTCGGGCGTCTCCGTCAAGGTCTGGGACGACAAGCAGCTGCTTGCCGAGGGCTTCGGCGGCATCATGGGCGTAGGCCAGGGATCCTCGCGCCTGCCGCGCCTCGTGCGCATCGAGCACGCCCCTGCTGACGCCGCGGCCCACGTCGCCATCGTGGGCAAGGGCATCACCTTCGACACCGGGGGCATCTCCCTGAAGCCGGCGACGTCCATGACCACCATGAAGTCGGACATGGGCGGCGCGGCCTCCGTGTTCGCCGTCGTGCGCGCCGCCGCCCGCCTCGGCCTGAAGGTCAAGGTCACCGGCTGGCTCGCCCTCGCCGAGAACATGCCCTCGGACACCGCGATCCGCCCGTCCGACGTCCTGACCATGTACGGCGGCAAGACCGTCGAGGTCATGAACACCGACGCCGAGGGCCGCCTGGTCATGGCCGACGCCATCGTCGCCGCCACCGAGGAGACCCCGGATGTCGTCATGGACATCGCGACCCTCACCGGCGCCCAGATGATCGCGCTGGGCACCCGCACCACCGGCATCATGGGCGACGACGAGATCCGTGACGAGCTCGTCGCCACCGCCGGCCGCGTGGGCGAGACCGCCTGGGCCATGCCGATCCCGGAGAACCTGCGCGCCTCGCTGGACTCCCGCGTGGCAGACATCTCCAACGTGGGTGACCGCTTCGGCGGCATGATGTCCGCCGCCGCGTTCCTGCGTGACTTCGTGGACGCCTCCCGCGACGAGTCCGAGCGCGCCGAGTCCCCCACCCCGTGGGCACACCTGGACATCGCCGGCCCCTCGTTCAACGAGTCTGCCCCGTACGGCTACACCCCGAAGGACGCCACCGGCACGATGGTCCGCACCCTGATTGGTTTCATCGCGGGCCGCGCCGGGTAAGGTAGACACGACCGTCCGCACCGGACCTGCGGCGGCGCCGACACCACGGGCGTCGCCGCGGCTCGGTCGGCATCCGGACAGCAATCAGCGATCGATCCAGCACCCAAGGAGCTCCATCGTGGCCGACAAGGCATCCGCTCAGGAATTCGACGTCCTCGTCCTCGGCGGTGGTTCCGCCGGCTACGCAGCCGCGCTGCGTTCCGTCCAGTACGGCAAGACCGTCGGTCTCGTCGAGAAGGCCAAGCTCGGCGGCACCTGCCTCCACACGGGCTGCATCCCCACCAAGGCTTACCTGCACGCCGCGGAGGTCGCCGATGAGACCCGCCACGCCGAGAAGTTCGGCGTCAAGGCCACCCTCGAGTCGGTCGACATGTCCGCCGTCCGCGACTACAAGGACGGCATCGTCGCCGGCAAGCACAAGGGCCTGTCCGGCCTGATGAAGATGCGCAAGATCCAGGTCATCGAGGGCGAGGGCAAGCTCGTCTCCGAGAACGAGATCGAGGTCGACGGCACCCGCTACAAGGGCGAGAACATCGTCCTGGCCTCCGGCTCCGTCTCCAAGACCATGGGCCTGCCGATCTCCAAGAAGATCATGACCTCCACCGAGGCCCTGGAGCTCGACTACACCCCGAAGTCCGCCATCGTCCTGGGCGGCGGCGTCATCGGCTCCGAGTTCGCCTCCCTGTGGAACTCCTTCGGCGTCGAGGTCACCGTCATCGAGGGCCTCGAGCACCTCGTCCCGAACGAGGACCCGGCCATCATCAAGGTCCTCGAGCGCGAGTTCAAGAAGAAGGGCATCAAGACCAACCTCGGCACCTTCTTCGACAAGGTCGAGGAGACCGAGGACGGCGTCAAGGTGACCCTCGCCGACGGCAAGGAGTTCACCGCCGAGGTCTGCCTCGTCGCCGTGGGCCGCGGTCCGAACACCGAGGGCATGGGCTACGAGGATCAGGGCATCAAGATGGACCGCGGGTTCGTCCTGACCGACGAGCGCCTCCACACCGGCGTCGGCAACATCTACGCCGTCGGCGACATCGTCCCGGGCCTGCAGCTCGCCCACCGCGGCTACCAGCAGGGCATCTTCGTCGCCGAGGAGATCGCCGGCAACAACCCCATGGTCGTCGAGGACGTCAACATCCCGAAGGTCACCTTCACCGAGCCGGAGATCATGTCCGTCGGCCTCACCCAGCCGAAGGCCGAGGAGAAGTACGGCAAGGACAACGTCGAGATCACCGAGTACAACCTGGCCGGCAACGGCAAGTCCTCCATCCTCGGCACCGGCGGCATCATCAAGATGGTCCGCCAGAAGAACGGCCCGATCGTCGGCGTGCACGGCATCGGCAAGCGCATCTCCGAGCAGATCGGCGAGGCGCAGCTCATCGTGAACTGGGAGGCCTACCCGGAGGACGTGGCGGCCTTCGTCCACGCCCACCCGACCCAGAACGAGTCGCTGGGCGAGGCCGCCATGGCCCTGTTCGGCCACCCGCTGCACGGCTGACCCCATCCACCCAGACATCCCGACCCGCGTCCCCGCGGGCCGGACAGACCACCCGACGACTGCGACGACGGTCGTCCGTCCGTGAGGAGAATCGGCCACATGTCCGAAACCGTGAACCTTCCCGCACTCGGCGAATCCGTGACCGAGGGCACCGTGTCCCGCTGGCTCAAGGAGGTCGGTGACGAGGTCGCCGTCGACGAGCCGCTCGTGGAGGTGTCCACCGACAAGGTCGACACCGAGATCCCGTCCCCGGTCGCCGGCGTCCTCGAGGAGATCCTCGTCGAGGAGGACGACACCGTGGAGGTCGGCGCCCCGCTCGCCACCATCGGCGACGGCGAGGGCGGCGGCGCGTCCGACGACTCCGACGACGACGCCGAGGCCGAGGAGGACGCCTCCGAGGCCGCTGCCGCCGACGAGTCGGACGACTCCGACGACTCCGAGGAGAAGGAGGAGGTCAAGGCCGACAAGGGCTCCTCCTCCGGCGAGACCACCGAGGTCACTCTCCCGGCCCTGGGCGAGTCCGTCACCGAGGGCACCATCAGCCGCTGGCTCAAGGAGGTCGGTGACGAGGTCGAGGTCGACGAGCCGCTGCTCGAGGTCTCCACCGACAAGGTCGACACCGAGATCCCGTCCCCGGTCGCCGGCACCCTGGTCGAGATCAAGGCCGAGGAGGACGAGACCGTCGAGGTCGGCGCCGTCCTGGCCCTGGTCGGCGACGGCTCCGGCTCCTCCGACTCCGACGGCGGCTCCACCGACGACGCGGACACCGAGGACGAGTCCGACGCCTCGGCCGAACAGATCGAGGAGAAGGCCACCCAGGCCGAAGCTCCCGAGAAGACCGAGGAGGCGGTCGAGGAAGCCGCGGACGAGGACGCCGGCCAGGACAAGGGCGGCGCCAAGCCCGAGGAGACCTCGGCGTCCGAGGAGGACGCCAAGCGCGCCGACCGCGAGCGTCAGGACGCCGACACCCCGACGGCCTCCGAGCCGGGCCAGGGCTACGTCACTCCGCTGGTGCGTCGCCTGGCCAAGCAGCACAACGTGGACCTGTCCACCGTGCGCGGCACCGGTGTGGGCGGTCGCATCCGCAAGCAGGACGTGCTGGCCGCCTCCCTGGCCGCGGGCGAAGCTGCCTCCGGCACCGAGAAGACGGCCGCCGAGACCCAGGCCCCGGCCGCTGCCGCCTCCGCTCCGGCCGCCGCCGCCGAGTCCTCCGTGGACCCGTCGGTCCGCGGCAACACGGAGAAGGCCCCGCGCATCCGCCAGGTCATCGCCCAGCGCATGCGCGAGTCCCTGGACCTGTCCACGCAGCTCACCCAGGTGCACGAGGTCGACCTCACCCGCATCGTGAACCTGCGTGCCCAGGCCAAGGCCTCCTTCCAGGAGCGCAACGGCGTGAAGCTCACCTACCTGCCGTTCATCGCCCAGGCCGTGGCCGAGGCGCTGAAGCAGCACCCGAAGCTCAACGCCTCGTTCTCCGAGGACAACAAGGAAATCACCTACCACGCCTCCGAGGACCTGGCGATCGCCGTCGACACCGACAGGGGCCTGCTCGTCCCGGTGATCAAGGACGCCGGCTCGCTGAACCTCTCGGGCCTCGCGCAGAAGATCGCCGATGTGGCGGACCGTGCCCGCACCAACAAGATCGGTGCGGACGAGCTGTCCGGCGGCACCTTCTCGATCACCAACATCGGCTCGGTCGGTGCCCTGTTCGACACCCCGATCATCAACCAGCCGCAGGTGGCCATCCTCGGCACCGGTGCGATCGTGAAGCGTCCGATGGTGGTCACCGACGCCGACGGCAACGACTCGATCGGCATCCGCCACATGATGTACCTGTCCCTGACCTACGACCACCGTCTGGTGGACGGCGCGGACGCCGGCCGCTTCCTGATGACGCTGCGCCAGCGTCTCGAGGCGGGCGAGTTCGGTCACGAGCTGGGTCTCTGACGAAAGGAATCCCCCGCACACCATGGACTTCACCGACGTCCTCCGCCTGATCTTCCTCGCCCTCCACTTCATCTCGGTGGCAGCGGTGTTGGGAGGCTGGTTCGCCAACTTCAAGCGTCCGACCGTCACCACCTCGCAGTGGTGGGGTGCGATCGGCATGCTGGTCTCCGGCATCGCTCTGGCCGCGATCGTCTCGATCGTGGGAGATGCGAACCACATGAAGCTCGGCATCAAGCTGCTCGTCGGAGTGATCGTCTTCGTGGCGGCCCTGATCGGACGCCGCAAGATCAATTCCGGTGAGTCGGTCGGCACGGGCCTCGCCCACGCCGTCGGCGGCATGGCGCTGATCAACATCCTGGTGGCGGTCTTCATCTGATCGTCGGCGGCACACGCCGTCAGCAGCAGGGGTCGGCCCGGTGAGCATCGCTCGCCGGGCCGACCCCTTCTCCGTGTCCGGGGACCCGGCGGCCCACGCCCTCCCCGGCGGCCCGCCCCCTCCGGCTGCGCCGTCGTCACGACGACGTCCGCTCACCTCGGGCGCACCTCGCTCACCTTCCAGCCGTCCTCCGTCCGCTCCATCACAAGGGTCGCGGCGTCACGTCGCGCGACCTCCGCGGTGAGCACCTCGCCGTTGCCGTCCACGAGCCGGTGAGCCGAGGTCTCCAGCACCACGGGGACGACCGCCACGGTCGGCCGCTGCCCCGATCCAGCGTCAGCCTCACCGTCCGGTGTCACGGACAGCTCCAGGCCGTCGAACCGCGTGTCTTCTGCCCGGAGGCGTTCGATCACCGTGCGGTCCGCCATGCCCGCGTCCGAGTCGGGGACCGCGTAGGCCGCCACGGCGGCGGCGTCGGCGTGGGCGAGGGCCCTCGCACGCTCTGTGGCCACCCGTTCGAGCACGTGCGCGTCGGGAAGCGCGGGGTCCGCCTCCGGCCTGCGACCGTCGGTTCCGGCCGTCTGCGAGGCCGCAGTGTCCGGCCCCGCCCCGGACGGCGGGGCGTCACCCTGTCCTCCGGACGGTCTTTGGCGCGGATCAGCCGTTGCTGTCGAATCCGTAGCTGCGGCGGCCTGCCTCGGCCGTGTCGGCTCTGTCCCGCCCTGCTCCCGCAAGTCGTGCGTGTCAGCCGGTGCGAAGAGCATCAGCGCTGTCGTCATGGCTGCAGCGGCCGCCGCGAGTCCTCCGGCGGCCGGCAGCATCCGGCCCCGCCTCCGGCTCGGTCGAGCGCGCCCCGAGCGTCCCGGTGCCGTGGGCGCCGGCCGCACCGTCGGCAGGACGAGCGCCACCTCCGGGGAGGCCGATGCGTGCAGGAGGACGGGCTCGCACTCCCCCGTGGCATACAGCGCATGGGCGAACTCCTCCGCGCTCGGCCTGTGTTCGGGCACGGGGTCGAGGCAGGCGTCCAGCAGGTCGGCGAGCTCTGCTCCGGCGTCCGGGACCAGCACCGGCAGCGGCGCCCGGTCGTCGAACCCGGCCGGCGCCCGCCCGGTGAGGCAGAACCAGGCGACGGCGCCGAGGGCGAACACATCCGCCGCGGCGCCTGGGGCCCCGTCCCCGTGCGCCCCATCCACTGTCTCCGGCGCGGCGAACCCGGGGGTGCCGCCTGCACGGTCCTGCCCGCCCAGCAGCCGCGAGGCACCCAGGTCGGACAGGGCAGGCCGGCCGTCGACGTCGAACAGGATGTTGGCCGGGGAGACGTCCCCGTGCACGATGCCCTCCTCATGCAGGGACTGCAGGGCTTGGGCGATCGGCACCACGGCCGTCCGCATCCGGGCCACCGGGAGCGGACCGCCGGCACGCACGAGCGCGGCCAGGCTCCCACCTGCCAGCAGCTCGGTGAGCAGACCGGTGCCGCGGTCGGTCTCGACCTCACCGAGCGGCGCCACGAGGTGGCGGTGGCGGTGGTGCCGCAGCGCGGCCGCCTCCTGGGCCAGGCCCTCCGCCCCGCCGGGCAGCGGCACCTTGAGCGCCGCCTGCTCCCCGCCCGGCCCGCGGACCTCCCAGACCTCCGCGTCGGCGCCGGCGCCCAGCCGGCGCCCCACGGTCCACCCGGGCACCCGGGGCCTGCCCGGCGGCTCCGTCTCCTGCGGCGCGTGCTCCCGCCCACGCTCGCCGCCTCCCTCTGCCCCGGGGCCTCCCCGGGGCGTGTCCCCGCTCTCCTGCGAAGCCTGCATCTTTGAGCTCCCTCGCGTCCGGCTCGGCGTGACCGGTGCGGTCCCGCCACGGCCATTCTGGACGCACCACGCCGTGCCCCTCTGAAGTTATCCACACCCTGCCTGAACCGATAGAGTGGCGGGCATGTCTGAGCTCTCTGCGCCCCCGGTGCGCGTCCTCGGCTTCGATCCCGACTTCGTCGACTACCGCGAGGCGTGGGACCTGCAGCGATCGCTGCACGCTCAGGTCGTCTCCGGCGCGTCCGAGGGACAGATCCTCCTGCTCGAGCACTCCCCCGTCTACACGGCCGGCCGCCGCACCGAGGACGCCGAGCGCCCCAGGGACGGCGCCGAAGTGATCGACGTGGACCGCGGCGGGAAGATCACCTGGCACGGACCGGGCCAGCTCGTGGGCTACCCGATCGTCCGGCTGCGGGACCGCGCCCACGTGAAGGACTTCGTCTGGTTCATCGAGGAGCTGCTCATCCGCACCGCGGCCGAGTACGGGGTCACCGCCGTCCGCGTGGACGGCCGTGCCGGCATCTGGTGCCTGGCAGACCGGGCCCCGGACGGCGCCCAGCGCCCCGACCGCAAGCTCGGCGCCATCGGCCTGTCCATCCACGAGGGCGTCTCGATGCACGGATGGGCCCTGAACTGCTCCAACTCGCTGGAGCCGTTCTCCACGATCATCGCGTGCGGCATCGCCGACGCCTCCACCACCACCCTCTCCGCGGAGATCGGACGCACGGTCACCCCGGCCGACGTCCGTCCTGTGCTCGAACGCCACCTCGCCGAGCTCGCCCCGCAGTACATCTCCACCGCCGACCCGGAAGGACACCCCGCATGAGCCCCGCACCCGAAGGCCGCCGCCTGCTCCGCGTCGAGGCGCGCAACGCCGAGGTCCCGGTCGAGCGCAAACCGGAGTGGATCAAGGCCAAAGTCCACATGGGCCCGGAGTACATCGGTCTGAAGAACAAGGTGAAGCGCTCGGGCCTGCACACCGTCTGCGAGGAGGCGGGCTGCCCCAACATCTACGAGTGCTGGGAGGACCGCGAGGCCACCTTCCTCATCGGCGGCGACATCTGCACGCGCCGCTGCGACTTCTGCGACATCGCCACCGGCAAGCCGCGTCCGCTGGACATGGAGGAGCCGCAGAAGGTCGCCGAGAACATCCGCGAGATGGGCCTGCGCTACGCCACCGTCACCGGCGTGGCCCGAGACGACCAGAAGGACGGCGCGGCCTGGCTGTACGCGGAGACCATCCGCAAGGTCCACGAGCTGAACCCGAACACCGGCCTGGAGATCCTGCCGCCGGACTTCGGGGCCGTGCCGGAACTCGTCCAGCAGGTGTTCGACGCCCGCCCGGAGGTGTTCGCCCACAACCTGGAGACCGTGCCGCGCATCTTCCGCAAGATCCGCCCGGCCTTCACCTACGAGAAGTCCCTCAAGGTCCTGTCCATGGCCAAGGAGGACGAGCTCGTCACCAAGTCGAACCTCATCCTCGGCATGGGCGAGGAGGACCACGAGATCGACCAGGCCCTCGTGGACTTGCACGAGGCCGGCTGCGACATCATCACCATCACCCAGTACGTGCGTCCGTCGAAGCTGCACCACCCGATCGACCGCTGGGTGAAGCCGCAGGAGTTCGTGGACTGGTCCAAGCGCGCCGAGGAGATCGGCTTCGCCGGCGTCATGGCCGGGCCGCTGGTGCGCTCCTCCTACCGTGCCGGCAAGCTCTACGCCTCGGCGCTGGAGAAGCTCGGCCGGACCCTCCCGGAGCACCTGTCCCAGCTGGCCGGCGAGTCCACGGCGCGCCAGGAGGCCGCCGCCGTCGTCGCCCGGATGGGCTGATCAGCGCAGGTAGACTGGAAAGGCTATGGCCAAGAACTCCGCATCCTCTCAGCCCGGCTCGCCGTCGCCCTCCCTCAAGGAGGTCAAGGCGATGCAGCGCGACCGCCGTCGCCAGATGAAGGCAGACAAGAAGTCCGACCGCGCGGCCAAGCGCGCCGAGCGCAGCCGCAAGCCCGGCATCATCACGCAGCTGAAGCAGGTCTTCAGCATGACCCGCCAGCACTACCCGAAGCTGGTGCTGTGGATGGTGCTCGCCTTCGTGGCGACCCTGCTGGTCGGACTGCTCATCGGCCTGCTGCTGCACAACTGGATCACCTGGCTGCTGATCTCCATCCCGTTCGGCGTCCTGGCGGCGATCATCGTGATGAACCGCTTCGCCGAACGCGCGATGTTCGCCCAGATCGACGGCCGCCCGGGTGCCTCCGGCGCCGCCCTGTCCACGCTGAAGCGCGGCTGGATCGTCTCCCAGGAGCCGGTCGCCGTGAACCCGCGCACCCAGGACGTCGTCTACCGTGCGATCGGCCGCCCGGGCGTCGTCCTGGTGACCGAGGGCCCGTCCAACCGCATCGCGAAGCTCGTGAACAAGGAGGAGCGCGCCATGAAGCGCTTCCTGCCGAACGTGCCGGTGCGCGTCGTGGAGACCGGTCATGGCGAGGGGCAGGTCCCGCTGCACAAGGTCGTCAAGACCCTCAAGGCCATGGAGAAGAAGCTGACCAAGCACGAGGTCAACGCGGTGGACAAGCGCCTGTCCGCCATCGGCTCCGCCAAGCTCCCGATCCCGAAGGGCGTCGACCCCATGAAGGCCCGCCCGGACCGCCGGAGCATGCGCGGACGCTGACCGGCCCGCTTCCCGCACCGCGGACCAGACGATGACGGACCGTCACCTCGCGAGGTGACGGTCCGTCGTCGTTGTCCCGCCCGCGACACCGTCCGGCGCCCGGCGCCGAAGGCCCCGCACGCAGGCGCCTCGGTCTCACATGACGAGCTCCACGGTGCCGGCGGCCTTGTCGTGGAGGCTGCGGCCGTCCGGGTCCACGATCATCAGCGGCAGCACCAGGCACAGCAGGACGGTGCGCAGCAGGATCCTGTGCACGGGCGCGGTGGAGCCGCCGCCCAGGGGCACCACCTGGATGCGGACGAGGGCCTTGCCCACCGTGGTGGCGAGCAGGGACAGGCCGAGTACGTGCATGACGGCCAGGGCGATGAGGGTGGCCAGGGCGTTGCCGCCGAAGAAGACGTTGGAGATCACCAGGGCGATGGCCCAGTCGATGCAGAGCGCGCCGATCCGGCGCAGGGGGCGAGCCAACGAGCTCGGCCCGGACTCCGGCAGGCCGAGCCGGTCGCCGGGCCACCGGCCGGCATGGATGTTGCCGCCGGGCCCGTCCACCCAGCCGGCCATCTCCCGGCGGGTGATCAGCGGCTCGCTCCGGCCGCCCTGGGGTCGCTGCTGCCGCGGGGTCTTCTCGTCTCTGGCCACCCCACCAGCGTAGTCGGGGTCCGCCGGCAGCGCGTTACACGCCGGAAACACCCGCGGCATGACCGCGTCACGCCGCTCACGTAGTGTGAAGGAAGCTCCACGGAGGAAGAAGTCCTGCCGCGGACGCCCCCCACTGCCGCACAAGGAAGGCCAGGCGAGAACAATGTTCAGCTCTGTCGAGGAAGTCCTCACGTTCATCAAGGAGGAGGGCGTCGAGTTCGTGGACATCCGCTTCACCGACCTGCCGGGCGTCCAGCAGCACTTCAACGTGCCGGCCACGACCGTGGACGAGGACTTCTTCCGCGACGGCCAGCTCTTCGACGGCTCCTCCATCCGCGGCTTCGCCGGCATCGCCGAGTCTGACATGCAGCTGATCCCGGACATCGCCACCGCCTACGTGGACCCGTTCCGCAGACGCAAGACCCTGGCGATGAACTTCTCGATCGTGAACCCGCGCACCGGCGAGCCGTACCACCGCGATCCGCGCGGTGTCGCCCAGCGTGCCGAGGAGTACCTGACCGCCTCCGGGATCGCAGACACCGCGTTCTTCGCCCCCGAGGCCGAGTTCTACGTGTTCGAGGACGTGCGCTACTCCTCCCGCCCCAACCACGCCTTCTACGCCGTGGACTCGGACGAGGCCTGGTGGAACACCGCCCGCGAGGAGGCCGGCGGCAACCTGGGCAACAAGATCCGTCAGGGCGGCGGCTACTTCCCCGTCTCCCCCATCGACAAGCAGGCGGACCTGCGCGACGAGATGTGCGCCGTCCTCGGCGAGGTCGGCCTCGAGGTGGAGCGCTCGCACCACGAGGTGGGCGCGCCCGGCCAGGCCGAGATCAACTACCGGTTCAACACCCTCACGCACTCGGCGGACGACCTGCAGAAGTTCAAGTACGTCATCAAGAACGTGGCGGAGCAGTTCGGCAAGACCGTCACCTTCATGCCGAAGCCGGTGTTCGACGACGGCGGCTCCGGCATGCACTGCCACCAGTCCCTGTGGACCGACGGCGAGCCGCTGTTCTACGACGAGAAGGGCTATGCCAACCTCTCGGACACGGCCCGCTGGTACATCGGCGGCCTGCTCAAGCACGCCTCCGCCGTCCTGGCGTTCACCAACCCGACCGTGAACTCCTACCGCCGCCTCATCCCGGGCTTCGAGGCGCCGGTCTCGATGGTCTACTCCCAGGGCAACCGCTCCGCCGGCATCCGCATCCCGATCACCGGTTCCAACCCGAAGGCCAAGCGCATCGAGTTCCGCGCCCCGGACGCCTCCGGCAACCCGTACCTGGCCTTCGCGGCCCAGCTGATGGCCGGTCTGGACGGCATCCGCAACCGCATCGAGCCGGCCGAGCCGATCGACAAGGACCTCTACGAGCTCCCGCCGGAGGAGGCCAAGGACATCCAGAAGGCCCCTGCCTCGCTGGAGGAGGCGCTGAGCGCCCTCGAGGAGGACCACGAGTTCCTGCTCGCCGGCGACGTCTTCACCGAGGACCTCATCCAGGCCTGGATCGACTACAAGCGCGAGACCGAGATCGCCCCGCTCGCCGCCCGCCCGAACCCCTACGAGTTCGAGCTGTACTACTCCTGCTGACGTCATAGCAGGGATCCCGCGGGCGTAGTCCGCCAGGAGTCCGCGCGGCCCCGCAGCCTCCCTCCGGAGGGTGCGGGGCCGTCGTCGTGGTGGCCGGCACGCGCCGGCGGCGCGGAATAACGACGACGGCCCGGGCGCTGGCACTGACGACCCACCGTCGTCTGCCCACCGGAGGACCACCATGACCGCGCTGCCGATCTCGATGCTCGACCTGGCCACCGTGAAGCCGGGACGGACGGTGGCCGAGGCCCTGTCCGAGTCCGTGCAGCTCACGCAGGCCGCCGAGGAGCAGGGCTTCACGCGCGTGTGGTTCGCCGAGCACCACAACATGCCGGGCATCGCCTCCTCCGCCACCGCCGTGCTCCTGGCCCACGTGGCCACGCAGACCTCCACCATCCGGCTGGGCTCCGGCGGCGTCATGCTGCCCAACCACTCCCCGCTGGTGATCGCCGAGCAGTTCGGCACGCTCGCCGAGCTCCATCCGGGACGCATCGACCTCGGACTGGGCCGTGCCCCGGGCACCGACCAGCGCACCCTGCAGGCCCTGCGCCGCTCCCCCGACGCCGCCGAGGACTTCCCCCAGGACGTCCTGGAACTGCAGGGCTACCTGCGCGGTGAGTCCCGCCTGCACGGCGTGGACGCGTACCCCGGCAAGGGGACGGACGTGCCGCTGCACATCCTCGGCTCCTCCGCCTTCGGCGCACAGCTGGCCGCCCGCCTCGGCCTGCCCTACGCCTTCGCCAGCCACTTCGCCCCGGACATGCTCGAGCACGCCGCCCGAATCTACCGCGAGACCTTCGAGCCGTCCGAGCAGCTGGCCGAGCCCCACTTCATGGCGGCGATGAACGTGGTGGCCGCGGACACCGAGGAGCACGCCCGCGTCGAGTACGAGCACGCGCTGCGCCTGCGTGTGCAGATGCTGGTCGGCCGCGGACGGGACTACACCGACCAGGAGCTCGACCTGCTCATGGACTCGCCCGCCGCCGCGCAGGTGATCCGCATGGTGCGGCACACCGCCGTGGGCACCGGCGAGCAGGCCGCCGCCCACGTCCGCGACTTCGCGGCACAGAGCGGTGCGGACGAGGTGATGGTGACCGCCATGGCCCCGAGCCTGACGGTGCGCCGGCGCACGGTCGAGCTGCTCGGCGAGCACGTGGTGCGCAGCTGACGGACCGGTGGCACGCGGCCGTCCCTCCGAGGGAGTCTCCGGCGCAGGCCGGCCACCGGCATGGGGTCAGAGCCCGTAGAAGTGCTTCTCGAACACCTGGCGGGCATGGCGCATGGTGCGCTTGACGTGCTCCTCGACGTCGCCGGCGTGGTGCCCGGGTCCGGCGCACCAGCGGGCGAGCGCGGCCACGTCCCGAGTGTGGGAGGGCAGCACGTCCGAGGCCTTCCCGGACCAGAGGTAGCCGGCTGCACGGATGCGGCTGCACAGCAGCCACGCCTTCTCGAGGGCCTCGGCGTCCGCGGCCGGGAGCAGGTCCAGGGACACCAGCGCGCGCAGCGCCGGAAGGGTGGACGTGGTGCGCAGCGAGGAGTGTTCGCCGGCATGGCGCAGCTGCAGAGTCTGCACGAGCCACTCCACGTCCGAGAGGCCGCCGGGGCCGAGCTTCACATGGCGGGAGGGCTGCACGCCGCGCGGCAGCCGCTCGGACTCCACGCGGGCCTTGATGCGGCGGATCTCCCGCAGCTCCCCGGCGGAGAGTCCGCCGCTGTAGCGGACGGAGTCCGCCCAGTCCCCGATCTCCTCGAGCAGCGAGGACTCGCCGGCGAGCGGACGGGCACGCAGCAGCGCCTGGCGCTCCCACACCTCGGCCCAGCGCTGGTAGTACTCGCGGTACGAGTCCATCGAGCGCACGAGTGGTCCCTGACGTCCCTCCGGGCGCAGATCCGCGTCCACCACGAGGGTGGGTTCCCCCGGCAGGGCGGGCTTCGCCGGCTGCTTGAGCAGGGCGGTGAGCTGCTTGGCGATCGCCACGGCCTGGTGCTGGGCGGCCTCCGGGTCCGCGCCCTCGCGCGGGCGGTGGACGAACATGGCGTCCAGGTCCGAGCCGTAGGTGATCTCGCGGCCGCCCTGACGGCCCATCGCCACGACGGCGACGTCGGTGAGCAGCTCCTCCTCCTGCTCGACCGCGGCCAGGCACACGTGCAGGGCTCCGAGCACGGCCACGTGGTCCACGTCGGAGAGCGCCCTGACGGTCTGCTCGAGGTCGATGTGACCGGAGGCGTCGGCCAGGGCGACGCGGAGGATCTCGCGGCGGCGGGCGTGTCGCACATGGCGGACCACCTTGGCCGGCTCCTCGGACCGGTCTCGGCGGGACAGGACGGCGCGGGCCTGCTTCCACAGGGCCTCCGGCTCCATCGGCTCGAGCTGGCGGTCGTCGCCGAGCCAGGCGGTCGACTCCGGGGAGTGCTCCAGCAGGTCCCCGATGAACCGGGAGCTGGAGAGCACGCCGCACAGGCGCTGGGCGGCCGCGTTGGAATCGCGGAGCATGCGCAGGAACCAGGAGCTCGCCCCGAGGGACTCGGAGAGCCGACGGAAGGCGAGCAGACCGCCGTCCGGGTCCGGTCCGTCCGCGAACCAGCCGAGCATGACCGGCAGCAGCTGGCGCTGCATCGCGGCGCGGCGGGACACGCCCCGGGTGAGGGACTCGATGTGCCCCAGGGCTCCCTTCGGGTCGCGGTAGCCCAGGGCGGCCAGGCGCTCCTGGACCGCCTCGGCGGTGAGCTTGACCTCGTCGTCGGACAGGGCCGCCGTGGTGGACAGCAGCGGCCGGTAGAAGATCCGCTCGTGCAGCTGACGGACCTCACGGCGCACGGTGCGGAAGGCCTCGGAGAGCTCCTCGCCGCCGGCATGGCGCTGCTCGCCCTGCGCCTGCATGGAGCGGGCGACCACGCGCAGCGCCTCCTCCTTCGTGGGCATCAGATGCGTGCGCCGCAGGTGGACGAGCTGGATGCGGTGCTCGAGGGTGCGCAGCCAGCGGTAGCGGGCGGCGAACGCCTCGGCGTCACGGGTGGAGATGTAGGAGGCCTCGCACAGCCGGTCGATGGCCTCGAGGGTGGAGCGGACGCGCACGGTCTCGTCCGCACGCCCGTGGACGAGCTGCAGCAGCTGCGCCGTGAACTCCACGTCCCGCAGGCCGCCGCTGCCGAGCTTGATCTCCCGGTCCCGGTCCGCGTGGGCGATGGTGTCCATGACCCGGCCGCGCATCTTCTGCACGCTCTCCACGAAGCCCTCCTGGGCGGAGGACTTCCACACCAGCGGCCACATGCGGTCCATGTACTCCGCGCCGAGGGCGGTGGAGCCGGCGATCGGGCGGGCCTTGAGCAGCGCCTGGAACTCCCAGCCGTGGGCCCACCGCCGGTAGTACTGCGCGTGGGAGTCCACCGTGCGGGACAGCGCCCCGTCCCTGCCCTCGGGCCGCAGGTTGGCGTCCACCTCCCAGAGGTTCGGCTCGGGGGCGGCGCCGTAGACGACCTTGCCGATGCCGCCGGCCATCTCGGCAGCCACCACGGCGGCCGTCGTCTCGTCCTGGCCCTCGCCGGCGGCGTGGACGAACACCACGTCCACGTCGGAGATGTAGTTGAGCTCGCGGGCGCCGCACTTGCCCATGCCGATCACGGCGAGGTCGAGGGTCTCGGCGGCCTCGCCGTGACGTTCGACGGCGGCGGCCCGGGCCACGGCGAGCGCGGCGTCGATCGCGGCACCGGCCAGGTCGGCCAGCCAGGCGGAGACGGACGGTTCGATCAGGGTGGGGTCGGCCGAGCCGAGGTCCTGCAGGGCGATCGCGGTGATCTGCCGGCGGTAGGCCCGACGCAGGGCCACGGCGGCCTCCGCACCGGTCCGGCCGGCCACGGGTCGCTCGGCCTCCGGGTCTGCGCCGACCGACTCGAGCAGCAGGCGACGCAGGGCAGCGGACTCGTCCTGCCAGTCCTGGCCGGTCGCGGCCGGGTCGCGCTGGGTCAGGGCGGGAGCGGTGGCGGCGGCCCGCTCGGGATCGGAGACGAGGTCCAGGTGCTCCGGGCGCCGGATGAGGAACTCGCCGAGGGCCTCGGACGCGCCCAGCAGGCGGGCCAGCCGCGCTGCCTGCTCCTCGTCCGCCACGATCCCCTTCGCGTCGGGCTCACGCTCGATCAGGCGCAGCCAGAGCAGCAGCGCCTGTTCCGGGTCCGGGGCGTGGGACAGTGCGGCCACGAGGGCCTCGAGGTCCACGCCCTCGAATTCCCTCTGGCCCATGAGGGAACGGGCACGGTCCAGGTCCGTGAATCCGGCGGCCGTCAGGGCGCGGCGCTGGAGGGACTCGGCGTCGGCCCCGGGCAGCGAGGTCATCGGCGTCTCCCTCCGCTCAGAGGCCGCTGAGGTAGCGCTTGATCTCGTACTCGGTGACCTGGACCCGGTAGTCGTCCCACTCCTGGGCCTTGTTCCGCAGCAGGGTCTCGAAGACGTGCTCGCCGAGGACTTCGGCCACGAACTCGGAGTCCTCCATGATGCGCAGGGCGTCGTGCAGGGTGCCCGGCAGCGGCTGGTGGCCGAGGGCGCGACGTTCCATGGTGGTCAGCGCCGAGATGTCCTCGGCGGCGGCCTCGGGCAGCTCGTAGCCCTCCTCGATGCCCTTGAGGCCGGCGGCCAGCAGCAGGGCGTAGGCGAGGTAGGGGTTCACCCCGGCGTCCAGGCCGCGGTACTCGATGCGGGCAGAGCCCGCCTTGTCCGGCTTGTAGAGCGGCACGCGCACGAGGGCGGAGCGGTTGTTGTGGCCCCAGGACACGTAGGCGGGCGCCTCGCCGCCGCCCCACAGGCGCTTGTAGGAGTTCACGAACTGGTGGGTCACCGCGGTGATCTCCACCGAGTGGTGCAGCAGGCCGGCGATGAACTGCCGCGCCGTGGTGGAGAGCCGGTACTCGTCCGAGGGGTCGTAGAACGCGTTGGAGTCGCCCTCGAAGAGGGAGAAGTGGGTGTGCATGCCAGAGCCCGGGTGCTCGGAGAAGGGCTTGGGCATGAAGGTGGCGTAGTGGTCGTTGAGCGAGGCCACCTCCTTGATCACCGTGCGGAACGTCATGATGTTGTCCGCGGTGGTCAGTGCGTCGGCCGCGCGCAGGTCGATCTCGTTCTGTCCGGGGCCGCCCTCGTGATGGCTGAACTCCACGGAGATGCCCATGTCCTCCAGCAGCGTCACGGCGTGGCGGCGGAAGTCCTGGGCCACGCCGCCGGGGACGTGGTCGAAGTAGCCGGCGGAGTCCACCGGGACCGGCTTGCCGTCCGGTCCGGGCTGGGAGGACTGCAGCAGGTAGAACTCGATCTCCGGGTGCGTGTAGCAGCTGAAGCCCATGTCCGCGGCCCTGTTCAGGACGCGGCGCAGCACGTGGCGGGGATCGGCCGGGGAGGGCTCGCCCTCCGGGGTGAGCACGTCGCAGAACATGCGTGAGGTGCGCTCCTGCTCACCGCGCCACGGGAGGATCTGGAAGGTGGACGGATCCGGCTGCAGGAGCATGTCGGACTCGAAGATGCGGGTGTAGCCGTCGATCGAGGAGCCGTCGAAGCCCAGCCCCTCGGTGAACGCGCCCTCCACTTCGGCCGGGGCCAGCGCCACGGACTTGAGGGTGCCGATGACGTCGGTGAACCAGAGGCGGACGAAGCGCACGTCCCGGTCCTCGATGGTGCGGAGCACGAAATCCTGCTGTCGATCCATGCACGTCACTGTAGTCGGCGTGGTGCACGCCACTGCGTAGACTCGGGCACATGTCGACCCAGCATCCCCAGGCCGCCGACAGCGCGGTCGCACCCGCTTCCGCAGACACCGCCGACGAGACCGCTGTGTACGGGCCGCCCGCCCCGTCCCGCTACCGCACCGTGCACCTGCAGAGGGCCAAGGACGAGGGACGGCGGTTCGCGATGCTCACCGTCTACGACGCCATGACGGCCGCCCTGTTCGACGCCGCGGGCGTCGAGGCGCTGCTGGTCGGCGACTCGGTCGGCAACACCGTGCTGGGCCACTCCTCGACCCTGCCGGTCACCGTGGAGGACATGGTGACCTTCTCCGCCGCCGTCGTCCGCGGCGTACAGCGGGCCTTCGTGGTGGCGGACCTGCCCTTCGGCTCCTACGAGGAGTCCCCCGAGCAGGCCGTCCGCTCCGCCATGCGCCTGGTCAAGGAGGCCGGGGTGCACGCCGTGAAGATGGAGGGTGACGAACGCTTCGTCCCCCATGTGGAGGCCATGACCGCCGCCGGCATCGCCGTGGTGGCCCACATCGGGTTCACCCCGCAGTCCGAGCACGTGCTCGGCGGCTACCGGGTGCAGGGCCGCGGCGACGGCGCGGCCGACCGGATGATCGCCTCCGCCCGCGCCCTCGAGGCGGCCGGCGCGTTCTGCGTGCTCATGGAGATGGTCCCCGCCGAGGTCGCCCGTGCCGTGGACGAGGCCCTCACCGTCCCGACCATCGGCATCGGCGCCGGCGACAGCACCACCGGACAGGTCCTCGTCTGGCAGGACATGCTCGGCCTCTCCGACGGCAGGAAGCCCCGCTTCGTGAAGCAGTACGCGGACCTGCACTCCGTGATCACCGACGCCGTGGCCGCCTACCGCCGGGACGTGATCACCGGCGCCTTCCCGGCCCCGGAACACCAGTTCGAGTCCTGACGGCCTCCCGCTGCCGCGCGCCCGTCGCCGCAGGCGGCCGGGAGCACGACGGCGGGGCCCGAGGTCAGTCCGCGTCGTTGCCGGGACGGTTGTCCCACTTGCTGTCCTCGTCGTCCGCGGCGTCCGCGGCCTCGTTGTTGGCCGCGACCTTCGCCATCGCCCCCTCGGCCTCCTCGCGGGAGCCGTAGGGGCCCAGCAGCTGCGACCAGTCCGACTGGGCGCCCTGCTCGACCTGGCCGGTGCGGGTGTTGTACCAGAACTCTTTCTCGCTCATGGGGGCGAGCGTAGCCCCCGAGTAGGCTGGACACCATGCCCGAATCGCGTCCTGCAGCACCGTCCAGCCACAACGGCCCCCGTCCGGAGGGCCCGCCCGCGCCCCAGGAGGGCTCGCGTGCCCCGATCGGCACCCTGACCCCGGGCGTCCTCTCCCCCGCCCCGTCCGTGCCCGCCTCGATCCCGCGCCCCGAGTACGTGGGCAAGAAGACCGCGGACGAGGGCAACGCCTCGGACGTCTACGACGCCGCCGGCATCGCCCGGATCCGCGAGGCCGGCCGCCTCGCCGCCGAGGCCATGGAGCACACCGCCGCCCACATCCGTCCCGGCGTCACCACGGACGAGCTCGACCGGATCGCCCACCAGTACCTCGTCGAGCGCGGCGCCTACCCGTCCTGCCTCGGCTACCGCGAGTTCCCGCGCTCGATCTGCACCTCCCTGAACGAGGTCATCTGCCACGGCATCCCGGACTCGACCGTCCTCGAGGACGGGGACATCCTCAACCTGGACATCACCGCCTACTACGACGGCGTCCACGGGGACCACAACCGCACCTTCCTGGTCGGCGACGTGGACGAGGAGTCCCGCCTGCTCGTCGAGCGCACCCACGAGGCCATGATGCGGGGCATCCGTGCCGTCAAGCCCGGCCGCCAGGTCAACATCATCGGCCGCGCCATCGAGTCCTACGCCAAGCGCTTCGGCTACGGCGTGGTCCGCGACTTCATCGGCCACGGCGTCGGCGTGGAATTCCACTCCGGCCTCGTGATCCCCCACTACGACACGGCCCCGCTGCACGACACCCTGCTCGTTCCCGGCATGGTCTTCACCATCGAGCCGATGATCACCCTCGGCACCCACGAGTGGGACATGTGGGACGACGGCTGGACCGTGGTCACCCGGGACCGGAAGCGCACGGCACAGTTCGAGCACACGATCGTGGTCACCGAGGACGGCGCGGAGATCCTCACCGCCGTCTGACACGTGTGAGTCGCGCCACGGGCGCCGGTGCGCGGACAGCCCTCGGGCCTGTCCGTAGACTGGCGCCCGTGAGCACTTCGAGCACCTCCAAGTACCCCACGGCCGTCGGCATCGATGTGGGCGGCACCGGCATCAAGGGCGGTCAGGTCCGCCTCGGCACCGGCAAGAAGGCCGGCACTCTGCGCGGCGACCGCTTCCGCATCCCGACCCCGCAGCCCGCCGTCCCGGACTCCGTCGCCCAGACCCTCGCGGCGATCGCCGAGGAGCTCGACGCCCGCCCGAAGGCCGCCCCGGCCGACGCGACCCTGGGCGTCTGCTTCCCCTCGATCGTCCGCGACGGCGTCTGCCTGTCCGCGAACAACATCGACACCTCCTGGATCGGCACCGACATCGCCGCCCTCTTCTCCGAGACCCTCAAGCGTCCGGTGCGTGTGCTCAACGACGCCGACGCCGCCGGCCTCGCCGAGGCCCGCTACGGCGCCGGCCGCGGTGCCCAGGGACTGGTCATGGTCATCACCCTCGGCACCGGCATCGGCGGCGCCATGATCCACGACGGCCGCCTCGTCCCGAACTTCGAGGTCGGCACCATGGAGCTGGACGGCGTCATGGCCGAGCAGCGCGCCTCCGCCAAGGCCCGCGAACGTGAGAACCTGTCCTGGCCCGAATACGCCGAGCGGCTGCAGCGCTTCTTCGGCCACCTCGAGCGGATCTTCTCCCCCGACCTGTTCATCGTCGGAGGCGGCATCTCCAAACGCCCGGACGACTACCTGCCGCTGCTGCGGCTGAACGCCCCCATCGTCCCCGCCCAGCTGGTGAACAACGCGGGCATCGTCGGCGCCGCCCTGGCCGCTCACGACGACCCGGCCGACGCGAACTGACGTCACAGGAGAGTCGACATGACACCCCGTCCCCGCACGGCCCTGTCCCGGCTCCTGCGCCGAACCGTGCCGACGCCCGTGACGTCGGCGCTCCGGCGCTACCGGGACACGTCCGCTGCGAACGCCCCGGCCTCCGCCGTCCGTGACTCCGGCCCGTCGGCCGACGAACGTCTGCGCCGTTACGAGGCCCGCACGAAGGAGCTGCTGGAACTGCTGACCGATGCACAGGCCCGTGCCGCGCAGCACGAGGGCACGCTGGCGGAGGCACAGGCGCAGCTGGCCGACGCCGTCGCGGAGCGCGACGCGGCCCGCAAGGAGGTGAGGCGGCTGCGCAACCACGTGGCGATCTGGCAGAGGCGCATCAAGTCCCCTTCGTTCCTGCGCCACCACCACGCCTGGGTCGACCTCGGCAAGCACTACCGTCAGGATCCCAGCCCTGCGAAGGAGCGCATCGGCGAGCTCAACCGCAAGCTGTGGGTCCATGCCTACGCGGCCAGCCACGGCGTCGCCCTGCCCACGATCTATGCACTGGCCGAGCGTCCCGAGGACGTCGACCTGTCTCGACTGCCGGACGAATTCGTCGTGAAGTCCGACGGCGGCACGGCCAGCAAGGCGGTCCTGCCGCTGCGCCGAGTGGGCGAGGACCGCTACGAGTGGATCAGCCATGACCCGCCCCGTACGCTCTCCACGACCGAGGTCGTCGAGCACTTCCAGGCCGCACGTGCCGCCGGTGCCTCCTACGGCCCCGTCTTCGCCGAGCAGCTGCTCCGCCCGCTGCACGGCGAGGGCCTGCCCGACGACGTGAAGATCTACGTCGCCTACGGCAAGGTCCTGCACGTCCTCCTGCGCCGACCGCAGATCATCGACGGCCGCCCGGTCACCACCACGCGCTATGTGGACGACAAGGGCGTCAGCCTCGGCAAGGTGGCGCTGTGGGGCCAGCACTCCGAGGACATCCCGGTCCCCGAGCAGCTCGACCAGATGCTGGCCGTCGCCGTGCGGCTCTCCCTGTCCCTGCCGATGCCGCTGTGCCGCGTCGACATGTACGAGACGCCCGACGGACCGGTGCTCGGCGAGATCACCCGCACTCCCGGCGCACCGCACTTCTACCGTGAAGACCACGACCTGTTCCTCGGCACCGAGTGGACCAAGGCGGAGGCGCGCCTGTTCGAGGACATGCACCAGGGGCGCTCGGGTCGTCCCCTGTGGGGACCGCACGCGGACCTGTCGATGATCGACGACATCCCCGGGTTCGACGCACCCCAGGCCTGACCCGACCCCCAGACGAGGCGAGGTCCCGACGGACGGCGAGCGGCCGTCCTCGGGACCTCGATGCCTCTGCACGCGCGGGGCCGACGGACCCGGAATGCACCGAGGGCGGTTCCGGCTTCCCCTCCGGAACCGCCCTCGGCAGACTCGTGGTCCCGGCACTGCCGGAACCGGGCACCACTCTACCGGGTGAACAGTCGTGGTTGTAAAGCCGGGGAACGTCGTTCGTCCCCCATCTCCCGCAGGTCCGCGATCGCGGTCTCGAAGTCCTGCAGCGACTCGAAGTCCTGGTAGACGGACGCGAACCGCAGATACGCCACCTTGTCCAGCCGGCGCAGCGGGTCCAGGATCGCCAGGCCGACGTCATGCGCGTCCACCTCCGCATGGCCGGTGGCGCGGATCGACTCCTCGACCTCCTGTGCCAGCATCGCCAGGTCGTCCGCGCTCACGGGGCGACCCTGGCAGGCCTTGCGCACACCGTTGATCACCTTCGAGCGGTCGAAGGGCTCGGCCACGCCGGAGCGCTTCACCACGGTCAGCGACGTGGTCTCCATGGTGGTGAACCGCTTGCCGCAGTCCTGGCACTGGCGGCGCCGGCGGATCGCCGAGCCGTCGTCCAACGAGCGCGAGTCCACCACACGGGAGGCCTCATGCCGGCAGTACGGACAGTGCACGTCTGCTCCTTCCGATCACGCGGGGGCGTCTGTGGTGAGCGTACCGCGCGCTCAGCCCAGGCAGTGGGAGCCGAGCAGCACCTTGAGGTCGCCGAACAGCGCCGGGTTCGGGTTCACCCGGAACTGCGGGCCCAGCTGGTAGACCTCCGTGGACCGCTGGCCGGACAGGTGCAGGCGCACCTCGGTGGAGCCGTCGTGGTTGCGGAGGGTGTCCGCGAGCTGGCCCATCAGGTCCTCCGTGGCACGGAACGCCGGGATGGTGATGGTCACCGGCCCGCCGTCCGTGTCCTTCAGCTCCGGGATGGTCAGCTCCTGGGCGGAGAGGACCACGGAGCCGTCGTCCCGGCGCTGCACGCGGCCCTTGACCGCCACCACCAGGTCCTCCGCCAGCATCATCGCGATCGGGGCGTAGACCTGGCCGAAGAACATCACGTCCATCGAGCCGCCGAGGTCCTCGATCTCGCAGCGGGCATAGGCGTTGCCGGAGGACTTCGCGATGCGCCGCTCGAGCGTCGTGATCAGGCCCGCGATCGTCACGGACTGGCCGTCGGCCGGACCGTCGTCGTCCAGCACGCGGGTGATCTGCGTGTCCGCGAACTGGTTGAGGACGCCGTCCAACCCCTGCAGCGGATGGTCCGAGACGTAGAGGCCGAGCATCTCGCGTTCGAAGGTGAGCTTGTCCTTCTTCGGCCACTCCGGCAGGTCCGGGACCACCACGGAGTCGGACTTCTCCTCCTCCGTGTCCTGACCGCCGCCGAGCGCGAAGATGTCGAACGTGAACTCGCCGTGGTCCTCCTTGCGCTTCTGCTGCACGGTGGCGTCCACGGCCTCTTCGTGGACGGCGAGCAGCGCGCGGCGGGCGTAGCCGAGGGAGTCGAAGGCGCCGGCCTTGATCATGGACTCGATGGTCCGCTTGTTGCAGACCACCAGCGGCACCTTCGCCAAAAAGTCGCCGAAGGACGTGTAGTCCCCCTTCTCCTCACGGCTCTGGACCATGCCGCGCACGACGTTCGCACCGACGTTGCGGACCGCGCCCATGCCGAAGCGGATGTCGTTGCCGACCGGGGTGAAGTTCTGGAAGGACTCGTTGACGTCCGGCGGCAGCACCGTGATGCCCATGTGGCGGCACTCGTTGAGGTACATCGCCAGCTTGTCCTTGTCATCCCCCACCGAGGTGAGCAGCGCGGCCATGTACTCCGCCGGATAGTGGGCCTTCAGGTACGCGGTCCAGTAGGACACCAGCCCGTACGCGGCCGAATGCGCCTTGTTGAACGCGTAGTCCGAGAACGGCAGCAGGATGTCCCACAGCGCCTTGACGGCGGCCTCCGAGAAGCCGCGGTCGATCATGCCGCCGTGGAAGGCCTCGTACTGCTTGTCCAGCTCGGCCTTCTTCTTCTTGCCCATCGCACGGCGGAGGATGTCCGCCTGTCCGAGCGAGTAGCCGGCGACCTTCTGCGCGATCGCCATGACCTGCTCCTGGTACACGATCAGGCCGTAGGTCGTGTCCAGGATGTCCTTGAGCGGCTCCTCCAGCTCCGGGTGGATCGGGGTGATCTCCTGGAGCCCGTTCTTGCGCAGCGCGTAGTTGGTGTGCGAATTCGCTCCCATCGGGCCCGGACGGTACAGCGCGATGGTCGCCGAGATGTCCTCGAAGTTGTCCGGCCGCATCATCTTCAGCAGCGAGCGCATGGGCCCGCCGTCGAGCTGGAACACGCCGAGGGTGTCGCCGCGGGCGAGCAGCTCGTAGGACGCCCGGTCGTCCACGTCGAGGGTCTCGAGGTCCAGGTCCACGCCCTGGTTGGCCTTCACGTTCTCGATCGCGTCCGAGATGATCGTGAGGTTGCGCAGGCCCAGGAAGTCCATCTTGATCAGTCCGAGCCCCTCCGCGGTGGGGTAGTCGAACTGGGTGATGACCTGGCCGTCCTGCAGCCGGCGCATGATCGGGATGACGTCGATCACCGGGTGCGAGGACATGATGACGCCCGCGGCGTGCACGCCCCACTGCCGCTTCAGGCCCTCCAGGCCCTTCGCCGTCTCGAAGACCTCCTTGGCCACCGGGTCCGTGGCGATCAGCTCGCGGAAGTCACCGGCCTCCGCGTAGCGCTTGGCCTCCGGGTCCTCGATGTCCTTCAGCGGGATGTCCTTGGCCATCACCGCCGGCGGCAGCGCCTTGGTGAGGGCCTCGCCCATGGAGAACGGCTGGTCCATCACGCGGGCGGAGTCCTTGAGCGCCTGCTTCGTCTTGATGGTGCCGTAGGTGACGATCATGGTGACGCGCTCGTCCCCGTACTTGCGGGTGACGTAGTCGATCACCTCGGAGCGGCGGCGATCGTCGAAGTCGACGTCGAAGTCCGGCATGGACACACGGTCCGGGTTGAGGAAGCGCTCGAAGATCAGGCCGTGCTTGAGCGGGTCCAGGTCCGTGATGCGCAGCGCGTACGCGACCATCGAGCCCGCGCCGGAGCCGCGGCCGGGGCCCACGCGGATGCCGTGGTCCTTGGCCCAGTTGATGAAGTCCGCCACCACCAGGAAGTAGCCGGGGAAGCCCATCGAGATGATGACGTCCAGCTCGTAGTCCGCCTGCTTGCGGACGTGGTCCGGCACGCCGTCCGGGTAGCGGTAGTCGAGGCCTGCGGCGACCTCCTTGATCAGCCAGCTGGTCTCGTCCTCCCCGTCCGGGGTGGGGAACAGCGGCATGTAGTTCGCGTCCGTGTCGAAGGAGACCTCGCACCGCTCGGCGATCACCAGGGTGTTGTCGCAGGCCTCCGGAAGCTCCTTGAACAGGTCCCGCATCTGCCGCGGGGACTTCAGGTAGTACTCGGTGCCGGAGAACGCGAAGCGGGAGCCGCCCTGGTCGTAGGTCGGCTCGTTGAGCTTGGAGCCGGACTGGATGGCCAGCAGCGCCTCATGGGCCTTCGAGTCGTGCTCGTGGGTGTAGTGCAGGTCGTTCGTGGCCACGAACGGAAGGTCCAGCTCCTTGGCGAGCCGGCGCAGGTCCGTCATGACGCGGCGCTCGATGTCGAGGCCGTGGTGCATGACCTCGCAGTAGAAGTTGTCCTTGCCGAAGATGTCCCGGAAGTCCGAGGCCGCCTGCAGCGCCTCACGGTACTGCCCCAGGCGCAGGCGGGTCTGCACCTCGCCCGAGGGGCAGCCGGTGGTGGCGATGATGCCCTTGGAGTACTGGCTGAGCAGCTCCCGGTCGATGCGCGGCCACTTCGCGTACACGGAGTCCAGCGAGGCGATCGAGCCCATCTTGAACAGGTTGTGCATGCCCGTGTTGTCCTCGGACAGCAGGGTCATGTGCGTGTACGCGCCGCCGCCGGAGACGTCGTCCCCGCGCTGGTGGGGCTCGCCCCAGCGGGTCTTCTCCTTGTCCGTGCGGTGCTGGTTCCCCGGTGTCAGGTAGGCCTCGAGGCCGATGATCGGCTTCACACCGGCCTGCTTGGCCTTGTTCCAGAAGTCGAAGGCGCCGAAGAGGTACCCGTGGTCCGTGATCGCCAGTGAGTCCATGCCCAGGCGGTTGGCCTCGGCGAAGAGCTCGTCGAGCTTCGCGGCGCCGTCCAGCATCGAGTACTCGGTGTGGGTGTGCAGGTGGACGAAGCCACCGTCCTTCGTGGCCTCTGCGGCGGTCTCGGCGGTCGCGGACATCGGTGCGCACTTCCTCCTGGGCACGGGGCGCACCGGAGGGGACCGGGGCGCCGGGGTGGTTCGGCCGACGGGTCGGACGGTGTCCGGGCGACGGCGGGGGCTGGGCGGCGAGGCTCCAGCCTACTGCGCTCAGGCCTCCCCGCGCAGGGCGGCCAGGGCGTGGTCGAGGTCGTCCGGGTACGGCGAGACGATCGTCACGGACTCCCCCGTGACCGGATGCGGCAGCTCGAGCCGATGGGCGTGCAGCCACTGCCGCGTCAGCCCCAGCTCGGCGGCGAGCTTCGGGTTCGCCCCGTAGGTCAGGTCACCCACGCACGGATGCCGCAGCGCGGAGAAGTGGACGCGAATCTGGTGGGTGCGTCCGGTCTCCAGGTGCACCTGGACGAGGGTGGCCGGACCGAAGGCCTCGAGCGTCTCGTAGTGGGTCACCGAGGCCCGGCCGCCGTCGATCACGGTGAACTTCCACTCGTGGCCGGGGTGCCGGCCGATCGGCGCGTCGATCGTCCCGGACAGCGGCTCCGGCAGGCCCTGCACGACGGCGTGGTACACCTTGGTCGGCACCCGGTCGCGGAACTGGTCCTTGAGCGCCGTGTACGCCTGCTCCGTCTTCGCCACCACCATCACGCCGGTGGTGCCGACGTCGAGCCGGTGCACGATGCCCTGGCGTTCCGGGGCTCCCGAGGTCGAGATCCGGTAGCCCAGCGCGGCCAGGCCGCCGACCACCGTGGGCCCGACCCAGCCGGGCGAGGGGTGGGCGGCCACCCCCGTGGGCTTGTCCACCGCCACCATGTGCTCGTCCTCGAACAGGATGCGCATCTCGTCCACGGGTTCGATCCTCACTTCCAGCGGGTCGCCGTCGTCCGGCACGTCCACCACGAGCCGTTCCCCCGGCACGGCCTTCGCGGACTTGCTCAGGGTGCGGTCGCGTCGGCCGTTGCGGGTCTCGGCGCGGACCAGCCCGCGGGAGAACCAGTCGGCCAGCTGTGAGCGGGAGACCCCGAAGGCCTCCGAGAGCACGACGTCGGCCCGTCGCCCCGCGTGCTCGTCCGTCACCTCGAGCGTCTCCGTGCATCCCGGGTGCATGCCCATGCTCAGCTCCGCCGCCCGTCGTCGTGGGCACCGTCCACCCGGCGGCCCAGGAAGACCAGGAGGCACACGGCGACCATGGCGCAGCAGATGAACGAGTCCGCGACGTTGAAGACGGCGAAGTTCGGCACCCAGATCATGTCCACCACGTGGCCCTGGCCGAACGACGGCGGCCGGAACAGGCGGTCGGTGAGGTTCCCGAGGACTCCGCCGGCCAGGCCGCCGAGCGCCAGGGCCCAGGGCAGGGAGCGCACGCGCAGGATCAGCACCAGCGCGACCACGGCGACGACCGACTGGATCACGGTGAAGACCCAGGTCATGTCCTCGCCGATCGAGAAGGCGGCGCCCGGGTTCAGGATGTAGTGCCAGTGCAGCAGGCCCGGGATCACGTCGATGGTCTGGCCGAGCGTCATGGACTGCTCGACCCAGTACTTGGTGCCCTGGTCCAGCAGGTAGGCGACAACGAGCACCGCCGCCGCGAGGAGCGTGCGGCGGCGGGGGCGGACGACGGCCGTGGAGGTCACCGCTCAGCCTGCTCGACGGCGCGGCCCTGCGTGAGTGGGGTCCGACGGAACCGCTCGGTGACGAGGTCCTCCCTCAACAGCGACATCGGGGCACTCCTCCAGGGTCGGGGGCAGACCCCGGCGCTGGGGTCCGCAGGCGGCGGACATGGCGGTCCGGTGCGGTCCGCAGCCGCGGTCCGGAGGCCTCCGTCAGGCTATCACCGGGGCTGACACGGACGCCGCCGGAGACGGCGGGTCAGACCAGGGCGCGGACGAGAAGCTTCAGGATCACCACGGCGATGAACAGGACGAGGAACGCCAAGTCCAGCTGGACGCCGCCGAGGTTCAGCGGCGGCAGCTTCTGCCGGATCGCGCGCAGCGGGCGGTCGGTGACACCGTAGATCGCGCTCGCCACCACCAGCACGATCCCCGAGGGACGCCAGTGCGGGACGAACGACGTCACGACGTCGAAGACGATCCGGACGATCAGCACGGCCTGGAAGACCGTGAGCAGGATGTACAGGCAGGCGAGCAGCAGCGCCATCGCGAGCGATCAGTCCTCGGTGAACAGGGCGGCGTGCTCGCCGTCGTCCTGGTTCTCGTCTCCCATGACCTCGACGGTCGACGGGGTCAGCAGGAAGACCTTGTTGGTGATGCGGGAGATCGAGCCGTGCAGGCCGAAGACGAGGCCGGCGGAGAAGTCCACGAGGCGCTTGGCCTCGTTGTCCCCGAGCTCCGTCACGTTCATGATCACCGGCATGCCGGAGCGGAACGCCTCGCCGATCGACTTGGCGTCGTTGTAGGACCGCGGGTGCACGGTGGTCAGGGTTCGCACGGGGGCTCCTTCGCTGGCCGACGCGGCGGCACGCTTGATCGGGGTGACGGGGGCACGGTACTCCTGCTCGGAGCTCTCCGCGCGGGACGGGCGCGAGGTCTGGTCCGAGGCGGCCGGACGGGAGCCCTCGGCGCGGGCGGGGCGCTGCTCGCGCTCGGCCGGGACCGCAGCGGCGGAGGCCGGCTCTGCGGCGGCACGCTGCTCGTGCTCGGCCGGACTGGAGGCCGCCGCGGCCGGACGGTCCTCGGCGGCGGCCGGCCGGCGCTCACGGGATTCCTGGCGCGGGATCTCGTCGTAGTCCTCACCGTCGGCCAGGCCGAGGTAGATCATCGTCTTCTTCAGGGCACCGGACATGCGTCAGTTCCTTCGGGGAGGGGCGGCTCGCAGCGGAGAGGGGCCGCGCCGCCGTGGCCATTCGGTCGGTGACGTCGAGGTCCGACACCCGGGATCCGGGGTCGGCGCGGTCGACGCGCTGTCACATCAACGCTATCCCAGGTGCGCACGGCGTCCGAGGATGTCCGAGCCGATGCGCAGGTGTGTCGCCCCGGCGGCGACCGCCTCCTCGAGGTCGGCGGTCATGCCCATGGAGAGCCGGTCCGCCTCGGGGTGCCCGTCGCGCAGCCGTGCGGACAGGTCTGCCGCGCGTGCGAACGACTCCGCCGGGTCGATCCCGCGCGGGGCGACGCACATCAGGCCGCGCAGGCGCAGCCGCGGCGCGGCGGCGATGCGGGCCGCCAGCGCGGGGACGTCCTCGGGTGCCGCCCCGCCGCGGCCGCCGATGCCGTCGGTCGGACGGTCCTCGGGCTCACGCGGGTCCACGTCCACCTGGATGAGGCAGTCGAGGTCCTCGCGGGCAGGCACCTCGCCCGACGCCGCACGCTCGGCGCGCACCTGCATCGCCCGGGCGAGGGCGTCGACGAGGGACTCGCGGTCCACCGAGTGCACGGCCGCGGCGTAGCGGATGACGTGCTTGGCCTTGTTGGACTGGAGCTGACCGATGAAGTGCCAGGCCGGCGCGGTGACCGAGGCCTCCGCGCAGAGCCCGGCGGTCGCCTCGGCCTTGGGGCGGGCCTCCTGGTCCCGGTTCTCCCCCACGTCCGTGACGCCCAGGCGGGCGAGGGAGAGGACGTCCTCGGCCGGATGCGTCTTGGTCACCACGATCAGACGGGGCCGGTCCGTACGGCCTGCGGCGGCGCACGCCGCCTCGATCCGACCATGGACGTGCTCCAGGCCGGCCGCGATCTCTGCGGAGCGGTCGGCGGCGGGGTGCTGCTCGGTCACGGGGTCCTCCAGACGAGTCCGGCGAAGCGGCCGCGCCCGGGGGCGCGACGATGGGAGAAGAGGCGTTCGTCCTCCACGGTGCACAGCTGCACGCGGTGCACGTCCACGCCGCGGGCGGCCAGCACGGCCTCAGCACCGGCGGGCAGGTCCAGGGAGGGCGTTCCCCAGGATGTGGTGGCGGAGGCCACCGGGAGCACCGTCGCGGACTCCGCTCGCATCTGCTCCGGCACCTCATAGCAGGCGCCGCAGACGCCCGGGCCGATCCAGGCGCGCACCGGCTCGCCCGCACCCGCGTCGGCCGGGCGCAGCGCCGCCAGCCGGTCGAGGGTGTTCTGCAGGACGCCGTCCTGAAGACCTCGCCGTCCTGCGTGGGCGACGGCCGTGGCCCCGGTGACGGGGTCGACGAACACCACGGGGAGGCAGTCGGCCACCATGATCGCCAGGGCCTGGGAGCCGCCGGCGGAGACGATGGCGTCGCCGACCCGGACGGGGCCGTCGCCCCAGCCTGCGCCCTCGGCGTCCACGACGTCGGCCGAGTGGATCTGGTCCACGAAGGCCGTCGACCCGGCGTCCACGCCCATCCGCTCTTCGAGTCGGGTGCGGGCCGCCGCGACGCCCTGGCGGGCCCGCTCGCGCTGGTGGCCGGAGCCGTCCGGAAGGACGTGGAAGGCCAGGTTGCCGGCCTGCACCGAGGTGAAGGCCACGTGCACCGCGCGTCCGCCGGCGTCGGTCACCTCATGGAACACGAACGGGTCGGAGGACGCGGCGGCGTCCCCCGACCCGGGCGAGTGGTCGAGCACGTGTCAGATCACTTCAGGAAGTCCGGCACGTCCAGGTCCGAGCCGCCGGAGCCGAGGTCCGGCTCCACGACGGTCGGCAGGTCCTCCTGCGCACGGCGCGGGGCCTGCTGCTGCGACTGCCGGCCGCCGTCCTGCTGACCGTGGGACGGGGCCTGGCCGCCGAACTGCGACGCACCCGCGACGCCGCCCTGCGAGCCCTGGTTCAGGGGCATGGTGCCCGGCACGGACGGGCGGGACTGCTGCTCGGACTGCTGGCCGCCCTGGCCACCCTGCTGGCCTCCGGACTGCGCGGAGCCCTGCTGGCCGGCAGCGGACTGGCCCGGAACGGGCTGCTGACCGGAGCCGTAGGAGGTGGGGGCGGAGGTGACGTCCACCTTGTCGAAGCCCGCGGCGATGACGGTGACGCGCACCTCGTCGCCCAGGGCGTCGTCGATGACGGTGCCGAAGATGATCTTGGCCTCCGGGTGCGCGACCTCCTGGACGAGGCGGGCGGCCTCGTTGATCTCGAACAGGCCCAGGTCCGAACCGCCCTGGATGGAGAGCAGCACGCCGTGGGCACCGTCGATGGAGGCCTCCAGCAGCGGGGAGGCGATGGCCAGCTCGGCGGCCTTGACGGCGCGGTCCTCGCCCTGGGCGTGGCCGATGCCCATGAGCGCGGACCCGGCACCCTGCATCACGGACTTCACGTCGGCGAAGTCCAGGTTGATCAGGCCCGGGGTGGTGATCAGGTCGGTGATGCCCTGCACGCCGGACAGGAGCACCTGGTCGGCCTGGCGGAAGGCGTCCATGACGGAGACGTTGCGGTCCGAGATGGAGAGCAGGCGGTCGTTCGGGATGACGATGAGGGTGTCGACCTCGTCACGCAGGGCGTCGATGCCGTTCTCGGCGGAGTCGGCGCGGCGACGGCCCTCGAAGGTGAACGGGCGGGTGACGACGCCGATGGTCAGCGCGCCCAGGGAACGGGCGATGCGGGCCACGACCGGGGCGCCGCCGGTGCCGGTGCCGCCGCCCTCGCCGGCGGTCACGAAGACCATGTCCGCACCGCGGAGGACCTCCTCGATCTCCTCGGCGTGGTCCTCGGCGGCCTGACGGCCGACCTCGGGGTTCGCGCCGGCGCCGAGGCCGCGCGTGAGCTCGCGGCCCACGTCGAGCTTGACGTCGGCGTCCGACATCAGCAGAGCCTGCGCGTCAGTGTTGATCGCGATGAATTCGACGCCGCGCAGGCCGACCTCGATCATGCGGTTGACGGCGTTCACGCCGCCGCCGCCGATGCCGACGACCTTGATGACGGCCAGGTAGTTCTGGGGTGCAGCCACGGTGTTCAGTTCCCTTGTCTTCAGTCTCGATGTGAGCCGGTGCCGACGCGGGGCCATGGGCGACCGAGTCGGGCGGATGCCGCCGCGCCGCCCTCCCATCCCCGGACCCTCAACACGGGGTTGAAGGCTGCCCGGAGGGGCGGAGGAGAACGCGGCGACACCCAACGTTCAGGGCAACGGTAGCGTCACGGCGGACCGCCGCGCAAAGCGCCCAGGCCCGCATGGACGCTGATTTCTCGCCACAGATCTCAACCTTCACGCGATGCTTGAAGCACACGCGTTCTCCGCGCGACGCCCGAGGGGCACGATCTGGCCGCACCCATCGCCTTCACCTTCACCTTCGAGTTGAATGCTGTGAGGTTGCGGCGACCTCGTCACCGGGTGACCGGGCGGTCCGGGACGGAGACGTCGAGCTCCTCGACACCCGCCCGGGACTCCTCGCCCTGCCCGAGAAGCGATTCCACCACAGCGGCCTTGACCCGGGGCTGGTCCGTGCCACCCCACTGGACGGACGGGCCGTCCTCCAGGCGCAGCTCGACGGAGTCCGGACCGGCGGCGCGGACCTCCTCCACCCGCTCGCGCAGGGCGGACGGCAGCGCGTCGACGACGGCCGCCACGGCGGCACGGGTGCGCTCGTCGGCGTGCAGCACCCCCGGGGCGACCGGCACGGGCGTCTGGCCCTCGAACACCCGTGGATCGACACCCGACAGCACGGCCCCGTCGTCCATCAGCACACGGGCGGTGCCGTCGGAGACGTGGGCCGCCACCGGACGGCGCTCGTGCACGGTCACCTGGAGGCCCGTGGGCGGGGCTGCGATCATGTCCAGCGACTCGACCCCGGGCAGGTCGCCGGCGAGGTCCTGGACGCGTCCTCGGCCGACCTGTGGCAGCGGAACGCCGTGAAGGGGACGGAGACGCTCTTCGACGTCGGCGCGGTCCACGAGGCGCGTGCCGTCGACCTCCACGCGGTCCACGGCCAGCACCGGCGAGAAGTAGAGCACCAGGGCGCCGGCCACCAGCGCGACCAGGGCGAACGCGGCCATCGTCCACCGCAGCCAGCGGCGGGGCCTGCGTGCAGGCTCCGGGAACGCGACGACGTTCTGGCCCACAGGCTGGGACGAGGAGTCCCGGCGCCGTGTCGCCGCGGTGCCGCCGCGGCGTCGCAGCCGTGGCATCCTCACTGCGCGGCCGTGGCGTCGTCCGACAGCGCGGCAACGATGGTCGGCCCCAGCGCAGTCACGTCTCCGGCGCCCATGGTGATCACGACGTCGCCCGGCTCGGCCCCCGCCACGAGGTCGGCGACAGCCCGCTCAGGGTCGGCGGCGACCGCACGGTCGGTCTCGTCCGGCGTGGTGAGGCGGGAGGAGATCAGGCTGGAGTCCACCCCCTCCATCGGCTCCTCGCGCGCGGCGTAGACCTCGAGCACACGCACGCGGTCGGCCGTCGAGAGCGCCTGGGCGAACTCTGCGGCGAAGTCATGGGTGCGGGAGAACAGGTGCGGCTGGAACAGCACGTGCACCCGGCCCGTGCCGGCCACCGCCCGACCGGCGGAGACGGCGGCCGCCACCTCGGTCGGATGGTGGGCGTAGTCGTCGAAGACGCGTACGCCGCGGCCTGCGCCGCGGAATTCGAAGCGGCGCGCCGTGCCGCGGAAGGCCTCCAAGCCCGCGGCCGCGGCCTCCGGCTCCATGCCCGCCTGCACGGCGGCCAGGAGGACGGCCGCGGCGTTGAGCGCGTTGTGAGTGCCCGGCACCTGCAGGCGCACGGACACCACAGTGCCGTCGGCGAGCTCGTAGCGCACGCGCTGGCCCACGCCCGACTCCCGTGCGTCCACGAGGGTCTCGGCGACGAGCAGGTCGGGACGGACGCCATCGCGCTCGGCGGTGCCGTAGGTCACCACCCGGCAGCGGGCCTCCTCCCGGGCCCAGGCGGCCAGGGCGGCGGCGCCGTCGTCGTCGAGACAGGCCACCAGTGCACCGCCGTCCGCGGCGGCCGGGAGCTGTCCGGCGAAGGTGCGGAACACCTCATGGACGGCCTCCTCCGTGCCGTAGTGGTCCAGGTGGTCGGCCTCCACCGTGGTCACGATCGCGACGGTGGACGGGTAGTTCACCAGCGTGCCGTCGGATTCGTCGGCCTCGGCCACGAACCAGTCGCCCTCGCCGTGGGCGGCGTTCGTGCCCAGCCCTGCGACGGCGGCCCCCACCGCGAAGGTGGGCTTCCAGCCGGCCTCGGTGAAGGCCATGGCAGCCATGGACGAGGTGGTGGTCTTGCCATGGGTGCCGGCAACGGCCAGGACGCGGTGGCCGCGCATGGCCATGGCCAGGCCCTCCGACCGGTGCATCATGGGCAGCCCGCGGGCGGCCGCCGCGTCGTACTCGGGATTGCCCGGTCCGGCGATCGAGGAGGCGATGACGCAGGCGACGTCGTCGCCGACGTTCTCCGGGGCGTAGCCGACCGTGATCCGGGCACCGCCCTGGGCCAGCTGGTGCATCACCGGCAGGTCCTTGGCGTCGGTGCCGGACACGGGCACTCCCTGGTCCTGGAGGATGCGGGCGACGCCGGAGACGCCGACTCCGCCGATGCCCAGGAAGTGGACGCGGCCCTCGGCCGGGAAGTCCTCGGGGTGTGCGGTGGCGGCGGTCATCGATGTGCTCCTTCGGCGGCGGCGGCCCGGGTCAGTCGGGCCATCTTCTGGTCGGCGTCCCGCACACCGTGGGCGGCGGAGGCGGCGGCCATGGCGGACAGGCGCTCAGGCGAGGTCGCCAGCGGGATGAGCTCGCGGCGGACCCACTCGGGGCTGAAGGTGTCGTCCCGGACGAGCAGGGCTCCCCCGTCGGCGACGACCTGCTCGGCGTTGAGGGCCTGTTCGCCGTTGCCGATCGGCAGCGGGACGAAGACGGCGGGCAGCCCCACGGCGCAGACCTCGCAGACGGTGCCGGCACCGGAGCGGGCGACGATGAGGTCGGCCACGGCATAGGCCTGCTCCATGCGGTCGAGGTACTCGCGCTGGTGGTAGCCGTCACGGACCACGCGCTGCCCGGCGGAGTCGGTGACCTCCTTGCCGCGTCCGGTCAGGTGCAGCACCTGCACACCGGCGCCCAGCAGGTCGTCCAGGGCGCCCTGGACGGTGCGGTTCACGGACAGCGCGCCGGAGCTGCCGCCGGTGACGACGACGGTGGTGCGCTCGGGGTCCAGGCCGAGCTCGGCGGCGGCTGCGCCCCGGGCCTCGGCCCGGTCCAGGGACGACACCTCCGGACGCATCGGCATTCCGACCCACTCGGAGCCCTTCAGCGGGGTCCCCTTGAGCGCCACGGCGACCCGGGCGGCGGAACGGGCTCCCCAGCGATTGGCCATTCCCGGCCGCGCGTTCGCCTCGTGCACCACCGTGGGGATGCCGAGGGACTTCGCCGCCCGGTACATGGGAGTCGACACATAGCCGCCCACGCCGACCACGACGTCGGCCTCCCGGCGGCGCAGGATGGCCTTCGCCTGGTCGATCGCGGCACGGAACCGGCCGGGGAACCGCAGCACGTCCATCGAGGGACGGCGCGGGAAGGGGACGCGCCCGATCGTGTCGAGCTCGAAGCCGGCGTCGGGGACCAGACGGGTCTCCATGCCGGACTCCGTGCCGACCATGGTGCAGACCGCCGGCACCGGGACGGTGCCGTCCGGGCCCGGCTGCGGCTCCTGGAGGGCGCGGGCGATCGACAGCATCGGGGAGATGTGCCCGGCGGTGCCGCCGCCGGCCAGGACCACGCGCAGAGGTCGTTCGGTGGAGGGGACGGTCATGATCAGGCCTCCTGGGTCTGGGGAGCGGGCGTCGGATCGATCGGTCTGAACGAGGCGGCGTGGGCCTGTTGGGCCGCCAGGTGTGCCAGGCGACGCTCATGGCGTGCGAAGGACAGCACGACGCCCACAGCCGTCATGGCCAGGGTCAGCGCGGAGCCGCCGTACGAGATGAACGGCAGCGGGACACCCACCACCGGCAGCAGGCCGGACACCATGCCGGCGTTGAGGAAGGTCTGGCCCACGAACCAGGTGATGATGCCCCACGTGGCCACGCGGATGAAGGTCGAGCGCGTCTGGGCGGCCACCCGGTACATGCCCAGGGCGAGGATCGCGAACAGGCCGATCACGAGCAGGGTGCCCAGCAGCCCGAGCTCCTCGCCGAGGATGGTGAAGATGAAGTCGTTCTCCGCCTCCGGGATGTAGCTCCACTTCTGGCGGGACTGGCCCAGGCCGACGCCCCACCAGCCGCCGGAGGCCAGCGCATAGAGGCCGTGGGCGGGCTGGAAGCAGGGGTCCGAGGGGTCATCGCACGCGGCCTCGACGCCGAGCCAGGCCTGGACGCGGAGCATGCGGTGGGAGGCGAACAGCGTCAGGCCGATCGTCAGGAGGGCGACCATCCCCGCGGTGACCATGAACACGATGCGGTGGGCCCCGCCGACCCAGAGCACGGCGGCGAGCACGAGCGCGACGATGATCGCGGTGCCCAGGTCCCTGCCCCACATGATCAGGCCGAGGACGAGCACGCCGCCGGGGAACACCACGGGCACGAGGGCATGCTTGACCTGGTTCACCAGGCGCCCCTTGCGCGCGATCACGGCGCCGCCCCACAGGGCGAGGGAGAGCTTCGCGAGCTCGGACGGCTGCGCCGTGAACGAGCCGATGCGCAGCCAGTTCGTGTTGCCGCCGACGTTCACGCCCAGCGGCGTGAACGCGACCAGGCCGAGCAGGACCACGGACACGGCCAGCGCAGGCCAGGCCATCCGCCGGATCCAGGGCACCGGGGTGAAGGTCGCGGCGGTCAGCATCACCATGCCCACGCACGCCCAGAGCGCCTGGCGCAGGAACAGGGAGTACGAGCCCCCGGAGCCGATCGCCTCGACCGAGGACGAGGACAGCACCATCACCAGGCCCAGCACGGTCAGCACCGCGGTGCTACCCGCGATCATCAGGACCGTCATGTCGAGCATGCGACGGCCCTCGAGGGCGGCCCACATGCGGTCCAGCCCGTGCTTGACGGGGCTCAGGCCGCCGGAGGTCTTCGTCGGCATGGTGCTCCTTCAGCGGACGGGGACGGTGGGGTCAGAGGGAACGGCGGGCCTTCAGCCGGAGACGGGGCCGTCGTCGTCGACGTTCCAGCCGTGCTGCCGCATGACGGCGGTGACGGCCTCGATGAACGCGTCGCCGCGGTCCGCATAGGACCGGAACTGGTCCATGGAGGCGGCGGCCGGAGCCATGAGGACCACGTCGCCGGCCTCGGCCAGCTCGTCGGCACGCTGCACGGCGGCGGTCATGGCGGCGTGGCCGTCCTCGGTGCCCCGGCCGGACGGATCGGTGAGCGGGCTCTCGACCGGGACGTCCGGGGCGTGCTCGGCAAGGGCCGTGCGCAGCGCGGAGGAGTCGGCGCCGATCAGCAGGACGGCGCGGAGACGGTGTCCGTGCGCCCTGACGAGCTCGTCGTAGGTGACGCCCTTCGGCAGGCCTCCGGCGATCCACACGATCGAGGAGAACGCCGCCAGGGAGGCGTCCGCGGCATGCGGGTTGGTCGCCTTGGAGTCGTTGATCCACATGACGTCCCGCGAGGTCGCCACCAGCTGGATGCGGTGCTCTCCGCGGTCGTAGCCGCGCAGGCCGTCCCGGACCGCAGTGGGCGAGACGCCCACAGCACGGGTCAGCGCCGCGGCCGCGGCCGCGTTGGACACGGTGTGCTGCGGAGCCACGGCGCCCAGGTCCGAGCGCTCGGCGAGGGCCACGGCCTCATGGGCCCGGTTCTCGGTGAACGCGCGGTCCACGAGGATGCCGTCCACGAGGCCGACGGTGGACAGGCCCGGGGTGTCCGTGGAGAAGGACACCGCACGGCATCCCTCCTGCACGTCGGCCTGCTCCACGAGGCGGCGGGTGATCGGGGCCGCCTCGTTGAACACGCACGCGATGCGGGTGTTCTCGTACACGGAGCCCTTGTCCCGGACGTACCCGTCCATGGAGCCGTGCCAGTCCACGTGGTCCTCGGCGATGTTCAGCACCGCCGAGGAGGCCGGCTCGATGTGGTGGGTCCAGTGCAGCTGGAAGCTGGAGAGCTCCAGCGCCAGGACGTCGAAGCCCTCCGGATCGCGGACGGCGTCCAGCACCGGGGTGCCGACGTTGCCGCAGGCGATCGCCCGGCGGCCGTCTGCGCGCAGGATGGCCTCCACCATGCTCACGGTGGTGGTCTTGCCGTTGGTGCCGGTCAGGCAGATCCAGTCGGCGACCTTGCGGCCCGCGCGCTCACGGACCCGCCAGGCCAGCTCGATGTCCGACCAGATCGGCAGGCCCGCGGCGTGGGCCTGCATCAGCAGCGGCTGGTCCGGACGCCAGCCCGGGGAGGTCACGACGACGTCCGGCGGCTGTGCGTCGAAGCGCGGCAGTGCGGTGGTCGCCTCCTTCTCCAGCACGACGTCGCGCACACCCACGATCCTGAGGGTCTCGGCACGCCGGACGTTCTCCTCGGACGCGTTCCCGTCCACGACGAGCACGTCGGCACCGAGCTCCACCAGCGTGTCCGCCACGGAGAAGCCGGTGACGCCCAGGCCGGCGACAACCACGCGCAGCCCCTGCCACTGGGGGGCGTCCCAGGAGGTGAGCGGGTCGGTGCGGGGAGTCGAGGCGATCGGCTCGAGGACGGGGGTCACCATGGCCTCGCTCATGGGGTCACCGCCGCGGTGCCGCCGCCGGCGAGGAGCCACTCGCCGTAGAACACGAACAGGCCGACGGTCACGCAGACCAGGCTGATGAGCCAGAAGCGGACCACGACGGTCACCTCGGCCCAGCCCTTGAGCTCGAAGTGGTGCTGCAGCGGGGCCATGAGGAACACTCGCTTGCCGCCGGAGAGCTTGAAGTAGCCCACCTGGATGATCACGGACAGGGTGATGGCGACCATGAGCCCGGCCAGGATGACCACGAGGATCTCGGTGCGGGTGAAGATGGCGAAGCCGGCGAGGGCGCCGCCGAGGGCCAGGGAGCCCGTGTCTCCCATGAAGATCTTCGCCGGGGAGGTGTTCCACCAGAGGAAGCCCAGCAGCGAGCCGGTGAGTATCGCGGCGAGCAGGGCCAGGTCCATGGGGTCGCGGACCTCGTAGCAGCCCGGGCCGGTGATGGTGCCGCAGGCCTGGCTCGCCTGGAAGATCGACATCAGGACGTAGGCGCCGGTGATCATGGCGGTGGCGCCGGTGGCCAGACCGTCCAGGCCGTCGGTGAGGTTCACGGCGTTGGTGGTGGCCGTGGTGATGAGGTTGGACCAGATCACGAACAGCACGTAGGCGAGCACGGGACCGGCGAAGGCCATCTCGAGCCACGGGATGTCACGGACGAAGGAGATGGCCGTCGAGGCCGGGGTCAGGCCGTCGCTGTTCGGGAAGTTCAGCGCCAGCACCGCGAAGACGGTGCCGATGAGGCCCTGCAGGACGATCTTCCCCATGGGGGTCAGGCCGAGGGACTGCTTCTTCGTGATCTTGGTGAAGTCGTCGACGAAGCCGACGAACGCCATGCCGACCGTGAGGAAGAGCAGCAGCACACCGGACGCCGTCGGCCCGGCGAGCTCGGAGTCGAGCATCGCCAGGATGGCGTGGGTCAGGAAGTAGACCACCACGAGCACGACCACGAAGACGAGGCCGCCCATGGTCGGGGTGCCGCGTTTGGTCTTGTGGCTCGTGGGGCCGTCGTCGCGGACGAACTGGCCGTACCCCTTCTTCACCAGGAACCGGATGAACAGGGGCGTGCCCGCGGCCGCGAAGACGAGGCCGAGGACACCGCCGATGAGCAGGCCGATCACGGACGCTCCTCCTTGGGGGTGGACGACGCGGAGTCCTCGGCGCCGACGGCGGCGAGACGCTCGCCGAGCTGGGCGAGCCGCGAGCCGTTGGAGGACTTCACCAGGACGATGTCTCCGGGGGCGAGGAGCTTCGAGAGAAGGTCGAAGGCCTCGTCGAGGTCGGCGGCGAAGTGCGCCTCCTCTCCCCAGCTGCCCTCATTGAGGGCGCCGATGTACAGGGGGCGGGCACCGGCTCCGACGACGAGCAGCTGTGCGATGTTCAGGCGCACGACGGTCTCGCCGACGAGCGTGTGCTCCCTGATGTGTTCGTCGCCGAGCTCCAGCATCTCGCCGAGCACCGCCCAGGTGCGGCGGCCGGTGGCGCGGCCGAGCTGAGCGAGGGTCTTCAGCGCGGCGCGCATGGACTCCGGATTCGCGTTGTAGGCGTCGTTGATGACGGTGACGCCGTCGGGACGCTCCGTACGCTCCATGCGGAACCGGCTGGTCGGGCCGAGACCGTCCAGCACGCCGGCGATGTCCGCCGGGCGGACGCCGGCCGCCGCGGCGGCACCGGCCGCGGCGACGACGTTGTGGGCGTGGTGGACGCCGATGAGCCCGGAGGTGACAGGCACGGTCGGAGCCTCGGTGTCGGCGCCGAGCTGCAGGTCGAACACCGGCCGGCCCTCGACGTCGGTGGTCAGGTTCCGAGCGAGGGCCACGCCGGCGGCGCGGCCCCCGGCCACGTCCTCGGCGATCAGCGGCACGGTGTCCTCATCGGTGGAGAACCAGACGACCGGGGCCGTGGTGCGCTCGGCCATGGCGGCGACCTGGGAGTCGTCGCGGTTGAGCAGGACGACGCCCTCGGGGCCGATGGCCTCCACGAGCTCGCCCTTGGTCTTGGCGATGTTCGCCACGCCGCCGAAGCTGCCGGCGTGGGCGGTGCCGACCATGAGGACGACGCCGATGTCCGGCTTCACGATGTCGCAGAGGTACGCGATGTTGCCGACGTGGTCCGCGCCCATCTCCACCACGAGGTAGCGGGTGTCCAGGGATGCGCGGAACACGGTGAGCGGCACGCCGACCTCGCCGTTGAACGAGCCCTGCGGGGCCACGGTCGGCCCCTGCTCGGCGAGGATCGCCGCCAGCAGGTCCTTCGTGGTGGTCTTGCCGGCCGAGCCGGTGATGCCGATGACGGTGGTCTCGGAGTGCGCCCGCACGCGGGCCACCACGTCACGGGCGAGGGCGCCCATGGCCATCACCGCGTCCTCCACGAGGATCGACGGGTGCGCGGAGCCGTCCGGAGCCGTGGTGGCACGCTCGGCCAGCACGGCGGAGGCGCCGGCGGACAGCGCGGCGTCGATGTAGTCGTGCCCGTCGGCGTGCTCGCCGGGCTTGGCCACGTACAGGACGCCGTCCTGACCAGCGACCTCACGGGAGTCCGGGGTCACAGCGGTCAGCACGGTCTCCGGGTCGAGCGACTCGGAGAGGGTGCCGCCGACGGCCGCGGCGATCTGGGAAGCGGTGAGAGCGATCATTTGGACTCGACTTTACCGCGCCGTGGATGACAGATCCGTGAGGCGGCCCTCGCGCCGGTCGACCAGGGCCGCGCGCAGCTCGACACGGTCGTCCAGCTCCACGTCCACGCCCGCCACGTCCTGCACGGTCTCATGGCCGCGGCCCGCCAGCAGGATGCTGTCCTCGTCCGCGGCCAGGGCGACGGCGAGCCGGATGGCCTCGGCGCGCGGTGCCGACTCGTGGACCTCGACGGTGCGGCCCTGCTCGGCCTGCTCCGCCGCCTCGGCCCGCACGCCCTCGAGGACCTGGGCGCGGATCCCGGCGGGGTCCTCGCCGTGCGGGTCGTCGTCCGAGACGATCACCACGTCCGCGTAGCGGGCCGCGATGCGTCCCATCAGCGGACGCTTGGTGGTGTCCCGCTCCCCGGTGGCGCCGAAGACGAGGATGGTGCGCCCGTCGCGGCCGGTGGCGGCACGGGCCTGCGTGAGCGACTCGAGGGCCTGGACCATGCCGTCCGGGTTGTGGGCGAAGTCGACCACGCCGTCCGGCTCACGGCCGACGACCTCCATGCGGCCGGGCACGGCGGCAGCGAAGGGTCCGGCGCCGGCCGGCACGTCCAGCACGTCCTGGAGCAGCTCGAAGGTCTCCTCGCCCAGGGCCTCGAGGACCATGAGGGCGGCCAGGGCCGCGTTGGCCGCGTTGAAGCGGCCCGGCAGCCCGACCGAGGCCTTGAGCACCCGCCCGGTGGCCGCCTCGGTGAGCTCGAATCGATGGCCGAGGCCGTCCGGGGTGAGGGCGGTGAGCTCCCAGTCCGGCACGACGTCCGGGTGGCGTTCGGCGAGAGCGCCCGGCACGGACGCCGCCGGTCCGAGGGCGAGGGTGGTGGTCGGTGCGCCCGAACGCTCCGCCATGGCGACGCCCCACTCGGGGCCCTCTCCCCCGTCGAGCACGATCACGGCGCGGCCGGTGCGTGCGGCGTCGAACAGGCCGAGCTTGGCCTCGAAGTACTCCTCCATGGAGCCGTGGAGGTCCAGGTGGTCCTGGGTCAGGTTGGTGAATCCGGCGACGGCGTAGCGCAGGCCGGCGATGCGCTCGAAGGACACCGCGTGGGAGGAGACCTCCATCACGGCGGTGTCCACGTCCTCCTGGCGCATCAGGGCCATCAGTGCGTGCAGCTGCGTGGACTCCGGCGTGGTGAGCGAGGAGGGCACGGTGCGCTCTGCCGCCCGTGTGAGGATCGTGCCGATGACGCCGGTCCGGCGGCCGATCGCCTCGAGCAGCGAGCAGGCCAGGAAGCTGGTGGTGGTCTTGCCGTTGGTGCCGGTCACGCCGATCAGCCGGGGTCCGGCGTCCAGTCCCTCACCGTAGACGGCAGCGGCCGCCGCACCCGCCGCCGTGCGGGGGGTGCCGGTCTTCAGGACGGCGAGGTCGGCCAGGCCCTGCTCGGCGACGAGGGCCGCGCCCTCGGCGTCGGTGAGCACACCGACCGCTCCCGCCGCGACGGCCTCGGTGGCGAAGGAGGCGCCGTGGACACGGGCACCGGGCAGGGCGACGTACAGGTCGCCCGGCTGCACCACACGGGAGTTCAGGCAGGCACCGGTGACCCGACCGCGCGGTGCCGTCCCGGACTCGACCGCCTCGATGCCGGCGCCGTGGAGCACCTCTACCAGCGTGGACCAGGCGACCCCGTCCACCCGGTCCGGGCGGAAGGCGCGGTCCTGCTCCGCGGGGGTCAGGGTCGAGGACTCGGTCATGACGGGTGCTCCTGGTCTTTCGGTTCGGAGTGCGGGTTCGGGGGCTGCGGGCAGGCGGCCGTCACCAGGGACGGTCCTGCGGGTCCTCGGCGAAGACCTTGTAGTCGTCGGGCTTGTCGCCGGTGGCCGGGACGTTGTACTTGCGCAGCAGGTGCTCCATCAGATCGGCGGACAGGGCGTCCAGGTGCGCTCCCTGGTAGTTCTCCGCGGGCCGGTGCATGGAGACGGAGACGACGAATCGCGGGTCGTCCAGCGGCGCCACCGAGGTGAAGCCGATGTTGTAGCCGTCGTAGCGGCCGGAGGGGCCGGCGGCCTGGGCGGTGGAGGACTTGCCGCCGACGCGGTACCCCTCGACGGCCGCGCGCTTGGAGGTGCCCCGGGTGACCACGGTCTCCATCATGCGGATCATCTCCGCGGCGGTCTGCTCGGACACGACCCGGTGCTTCTCGCGGTGGGGGTAGGCGTGCTCGGCGCCGTCCGGGTCGACGATCGACTTGATGACCGAGGCGGGGACCATCTCTCCGCCGTTGGCGAGGGCCTGGTAGATCTGCGCGGTGTGGAGGGTCGTCTGCGTGTAGGCCTGGCCGAAGGTCGTGGTCGACCTCTGACGGTTGTCCCATTCCTCCGGCGGCACGAGGGTGCCCGCGGCCGCGGCGGGAAGGCCGATGTCGTTGGCCTCGCCGATGCCGAAGGACTTCATGTACTCGAAGCGCTCCTGCAGGGACATCTCCTCGGCCGCCTTGACGGTGCCGACGTTGTAGGAACGGGCGAAGATGCCGGCGAGGGTCATGTCGTACTCGGCGTGCGCGTTGGCGTCGTTGATCCTCTGCCCGTGGAACTCTTCGCTGCTGGGCACGGTGAACTCGCTGAGCGGGGTCAGGTCGGTGGCGTCGAGCGCGGCGGCCATGGTGACGGCCTTGCCGGTGGAGCCCGGCTCGACCGCCTGGGTCATGGCGGTCGGGCGCCAGAACAGCTGGTCGGTGGCGTTCGGGTCGGCGGGGTCGACGGTGGTGGAGTCGGCCATCGCCAGGATCTCGCCGGTCTTGGCGTCGAGGACCACGATGTTGGCCCATTCGGCGTCGTAGTCGGCGGCCTTGGCGGCGATGAGCTCCTGCGCGTACCACTGGATGTCCCGGTCGATCGTCAGCTCCACGTCCGAGCCGTCCACGGCGGGGGTCTCGTTGTACACGGCGTTGGGGATGCGCAGGCCGTTGGCGGCGACCTCGTACTCGCGGCGGCCGGCCTTGCCGGCCAGGGCCTCGTTCTGGCTCAGCTCGAGTCCCTCGCGGGCGGTGCCGTCCGCGGAGACGAACCCGAGGACGGAGCCGGCCACGGGGCCGTTCGGGTAGCTGCGGCGGTCGACGGGCTCGGCGATGAGTCCGGGCACGCGCAGGTCCATGGCGAGGTCGCGGACCTGGGGTGTGACCGAGCGCTTGACCACCGAGTACGGGCGGTCGCCCTTCATCCGGTCGTCCAGGTCGTCTTCGGAGACGCCGATCACGGTGGACAGCTGCGCGATGCGGTCGTCGATCGAGACCATCTCGTTCTGCTCCGTCTCGGAGTTCCACTCCTTGAAGTCCTTGACCAGCCGCTGGTCGACCACCAGATCGTAGCGGCGCACGCTGGTGGCGAGCACCTCGCCGTTGCGGTCCTTGATCGCACCGCGCTCCGGGGTCAGCACTTGGCTGCGGAGCCGCTCGTCGAGGGCGGCGGAGGCCTGGCCGGTCGGGTCGATGCCCTGCACGTAGAGCAGCCGCAGGGCGACGGCGGCGAGCAGGACGAGGCAGACGAGCAGGAGGGTGCGTGCGCGACGCCGCGCCCCCGTGCCCGCCTCGGCTCCGGTGGGGTCGGAGGTCGCGGACATCAGTCCCGGCCGGATTCCGCGTCGTCGGCGGAGCCGTTCTCGGCATCGGCCGCGTCCACGGCGTCCTCGGACGCCGCGCGCTCCTCGGCCTTGCGCTCGGCCGTCCGCTCCTCGGCCGCCTTCTTCTCCTCCGCGGGGTCCTTCAGCTCCGGCCCGGCGATGTGGCCCGGCGGGAGGGCGTCGCCCTCGAGGCTGTTCACGCCCAGGGGCTGGTCCAGGGAGGAGGGCGGGTTGACGTAGGACGCACCCCGCTCACCCTCCTCGGCCGCGACGGCCTCGCCCGAGACGCGGCCGGTGGCGACGTCGACGGTGGCGCTGCCGGCCGGGTCGACCATGCCCAGCGCGTCGGCGCGGGCGGCCAGGTTCTGCGGAGCCTCGAGGTAGCCGACGCGCTGGGACAGCAGCTCGTTGGCCTCGGACAGCTCGGTCTGCTGGGCACGCAGCTCCAACATCTGGTACTGACGGTTGGAGACGGTGATGTTGGCGACGAGGACGACGGCGAGGGCGACCATCAGGATGCCCAGGCAGAGCACGGTGATGCCGCGGCCGGTGCGGGGCAGCGGGGCGGGCACCACGGACAGCGGGGTGCGGACGCGCTCGGAGGCGCCTGCGACGTGCTCGAGGGCGCGCTCGGGACGGGGCTCGACGCTCCGTGCCTCTGCGGTTGCGGCCATGCGATGGTCCTCCAGTGCCGTCATCGGGTTCCTCGTGACTTCCTGATCTTCTCTGCTGCGCGCACCTTTACGGAGGAGGCGCGCGGGTTCTCAGCGATTTCCCCGGAAGTCGGCTTCTCCGTGCCGCGGGTCAGGATCTTCACCACGGGTTCGTGCTCCTCGAGCACCACCGGGAAGTTCGGCGGCGCCGTCGATGTCGCCCACTCCCCCAGGTGCCGCTTGGCGATGCGGTCCTCGAGCGAGTGGTAGCTCATGACGACGACGCGGCCGCCGACGTGCAGGCGGTCCAACACGGCGGGCACGGCGGCCTCGAGCAGGTCGAGCTCGTCGTTGACCGCGATGCGCAGCGCCTGGAAGGTGCGCTTGGCAGGGTGGCCGCCCTTCGCGCCGGCCGCGACGGGGACGGCCGAGCGGATGACGTCGACCAGCTCGCCGGTGGTGGTCAGGGCGCGCTCGGCACGGGCCCGGACGATCGCCCGTGCGATGGGGCCGGCGAACTTCTCCTCGCCGTAGCGGCGGATGAGGCTGCGCAGCTCGGACTCCTCGGCCTCCGCCACGAGGTCGGCGGCGGTGTACGCGGCGTCGGTGTCCATGCGCATGTCCAGCGGGGCGTCGTAGGAGTAGGCGAAGCCGCGCTCCCGTGCGTCCAGCTGATAGGAGGAGACGCCGAGGTCGTAGAGCGCGGCGTCCATGCGGTCCACGCCGGCGGCCTCGAGGGCCTCGGGGACCTGGTCGTAGGTGCCGTGGAAGGGGATGAGCCTGTCCGCGAGGCCCTCCAGCCGTTCGCCCGCCATCCGCAGGGCGTGCGGGTCACGGTCGATGCCCACCACCACGAGGTCCTCGAAACGGCGCAGCATCTGCTGGGTGTGCCCGCCCATCCCGAGGGTGCCGTCGACGGCGATCGGAGTGCGACCGGCGTCCCGGGCCGCCTGCACGGCGGGGGCGAGGAGGTCGATGACGCGGTCCCGCATGACGGGCAGGTGACGGTCCTCGGGGCGCAGCGGCGTCTGTCCGCTCTCGCTGTGCTGCATCGGGGTCCTCCTCCCCTGCTGTGGGTGGGCCGCGTCGGGGCGGCCCCGGGCTCGGGGCGACGCCGTCGCGCTTCAGCGTGTCACGCCGGGGGCGGTTCCCCCGGAGACGACACGGATCCCTGGGCCTGATCCCCATCCGACCGCGTTCCGCCTGGCCCAGGGGAAGTCAGGTCAGGTGGCTCGCGTCGGCTGGAGGCCACGCTCAGGGATCCGTGGATGTTCTGTTGTGGACCCGCCCGCGGACGGGTCAGAAGATGCCCGGCAGGACGTCCTCGTCGGTGTCGGAGAAGGAGGTCTCCTGCTCCTGCAGGTACGCGTTCCAGGACTCGAGGTCCCAGATCTCCGCTCGTGTCCCCGCGCCGATCACCGCGACCTCCCTCTCCAGCCCGGCGTACTGCCGCAGCGGAGCGGGCACGGTGATGCGGCCCTGCTTGTCCGGCGTCTCGTCCGAGGCTCCGGACAGGAACACGCGGATGTAGTCGCGCGCCTGCTTCGAGGAGAGCGGAGCCGACCTCATCTGCTCGTGGACCCTTGCGAACTCACGCTCAGAGAAGACGTAGATGCATCGCTCCTGACCGCGGGTCAGGACCAGTCCGTCCGACAGCTCCTCACGGAACTTCGCCGGGAGGATCAGCCGGAACTTGTCGTCCAGACGCGGGGTGTAGGTCCCGAGGAACACGGGCACCCCCTGTCTCGCCGAGCTCCGCAACGGCCGATGCATCGCCTCTGCTCTCTTCTGGACTCCACTTTACCCCACTTCCCCCCACTCTCCAACCACCACATTCACGACGGCACCCCGGCACTCGCCAGAATCCGCGGATTCATGCGGATGTCTCACAGTGGAGGACAGTGGAGGGGCCGGCCGCCCGCCCCCGCGACACCCCTCGCCGAAGGCCCGGTGGAGGGCAGGGCAGGCCCGGTGGAGGGGCTCGGGGAGGGGTGTGGAGGGCCCGGTGGAGGGAAGTGGGGGCCTCGGCCGCCCACCCCGACGGCGGCCGCCTCCCTCAGGGCGCCCCCTCACCGTCCGAGGGCGCACATGACGAAGGCCCCGACCGCATCGCGGTCGGGGCCTTCGTGGAGTGGTGGGTGGCCAGCGGTGCCCTCCGGGGGCTCAGCGCCCCTGGCCTCGGCGTTCGTCCCACTGCTGTTCGAGGCGGGACATGAAGGCGCTCTCCTTCTTCTTCCCGCCGGCTGCCGCGCGGGCGCCGGCATCGGCACGGCCGGCCCCCGAGGAGTCGCCGGAGCCACGGCTGGAGAGCACGTAGACGCCGGCGCCCATGACGGCGACGCCCACGACGCCCACGATCACGTTCTGGAGGGAGACGCCGAGGAGCACGACCGCGAGGCCGGCGACGGCGATCGCGACACCGAGGACGACGCGCCGGACGGAGACGCCGCCGGGGCGGCTGTCCCTGAGGTGGGTGTCGAGCCGGGGGTCCTCCGTGCGCAGCTGGGCCTCGAGCTCGTCGAGCATGCGCTGCTCGCGCTCTGACAGCGGCATGGCCGCACCTCTGCTTTCTTCCGGTCCGTGCTTGCTTCCGGTGCGTCGGATCCGTCCCCGACCTGCGACGCCGTACAGGTCGTCTGACCCACCAGTCTAGTGACGGCGACGCCGCCGGGCCAGTGGGTGACGGCCGCGCACGGCAACCTCCCAGGAGACGGCCCGCCGCCCCGGTCCGGGCATCGCCGCGGCACGCCGTTCAGCCGGCGTCGGAGCAGACCGTCACTGCCGGCGGTCGCGGCCGTCGGCCGCAGGGTCGACGTCGCCGAGCAGCGAGGCCGGGGCGGGTCCGTGGCCCGGAAAGCGACGGCGGACGGCGTCCACCGCCCGCTCGGCTGCGCCCCAGTCGGCGGCCCGGCCGCCTGCCTCGTCGTCGAAGAGGCTCTGCTGCCGCGGCGCCTGCTCGTCCGTCAGCCGTTCGGCCCGCACCCCGACCAGACGCAGCGGATGGGGCCTGTCCGCGAGCAGCTCCCTGACGGCACGGCGCGCCGGAGCGAAGAGGTCGTGGCCGGAGTCCGTGGGGTCCGGCAGCCGGGCGGCCCGCGAACGGACCCGGGCCTCCGGGGACTTCACCCGGACGGTGACGCCGCCGGCGAGCACACCCTCGGCGCGCAGCCGTCCGGCGACGTGGTGGCAGAGCCGGAGCACGTGGCGGTCGATCTCCTCCGGGTCGGTCGGGTCGTCGTCGAACGTGTGATCCGCGCCGATGCTCTGGTGCCCTGTCTCCTGGTGCACCGGACGGGGGTCGAGGCCTCGGGACAGGTCCTCGACGCGTGCCCCGACCTCGCCGAACCACTGGCGCAGGCGCCCCTCCGGCAGAGCGGCGGCGTCACCGATCGTGTCGATGCCGCGGGTGCGCAGCCGCTGGGCCAGCACGGGGCCGACGCCCCACAGGTGGTCGATGGGGCGGGGATGCAGGAACTCGAGGAGCCGCTCCCCGGGGACGACCACCAGGCCGTCGGGCTTGGCGGCCGTGGAGGCCATCTTGGCCACGAACTTCACGGGCGCCGCACCCACGGAGCAGGGCAGACCGAGCTCGGCACGCACGCGTTCGCGGATCGCGGCACCTATCCGGGCCGGCGGGCCCAGGCGACGCCGGGAGCCGGCCACGTCCAGGAACGCCTCGTCCACGCTGAGCTGCTCGCGCACCGGGGTGACCCGGTCGAGCAGGGCCATGACCTCGGCGGACACGGAACGGTAGACGCTCTGCCGCGGCTCCACCAGGCGCAGCTGGGGGCACAGGCGCAGCGCCTGCCCCACGGGCATCGCCGAGCGCACCCCGAACGCCCTGGCCTCATAGGAGGCGGAGAGGATGACCGAGCGCAGCGACCGGCCGGCCACCGCGGCGGGGACGCCCCGCAGGTCCGGCCGCTCGCGCAGCTCCACGGAGAGGAAGAACGCGTCCATGTCCACATGGAGGACGGTGGCGTCGTCCCCGGGGACCACGGGCGCCGGCTGCTGCATGTCTTCGACCCTACCCACGGCACGGACGGCATAGGGTGGGCGCATGTCGCAGAACATCCCGCATGACCGCCTGGCCCCGGAGCAGTTCCGCGCCGCCGTGGCGGACCGTCTGACCGAGCTGCTGGGCTCCCACCGCGCCCGCGCCGAGCGGGTCCACCCGGAGGCGGCGGCGGTCGTGGACGCGATCTCCCGGCTGACCGCGGGCGGCAAGCGCCTGCGTGCCACCCTCTGCTGGCTCGGCTGGCGTGCGGCCGGAGGCGCTGCGGACGACCCGAGGATCATCACGGCGGGGGCGGCCTTCGAGCTGTTCCAGGCGGCGGCCCTGATCCACGATGACATCCTCGACCGCTCGGACACCCGCCGGGGCATGCCTGCGGTCCACCGCGCCTTCGAGGCCATGCACCGCTCGTCAGGATGGCGCCACGACCCGGAGCACTTCGGCGTCTCCGCCGCGATCCTCGCCGGAGACGTCTGCCTCTCCCTGTCCGACGCCGCCTTCCACGACGCGTTCGCAGGCTCGCCCCGGGCGGACCGCGCCCGCCAGGAGATGGAGACCATGCGCTTCGAGGTGATGCTCGGCCAGTACCTGGACGTCCTCGCCGAGATGGCCCCGCCGGCGGAGGACCCCGCCGTGGCCGCGCAGCGGGCGGAGACGGTGGTGGAGTACAAGTCCGCGCGCTACTCCGCCGTGCACCCGATGGCCCTCGGTGCCGTCCTGGCCGGCGGCGACGACGGCCTCGTCGCCTCCTTCGAGCCCGTCACCCTCCCCTTCGGACTCGCCTTCCAGTACCAGGACGACCTGCTGGGCGTCTTCGGCGACCCGGAGCTGACCGGCAAGCCTGCCGGCGACGACCTGCGCGAGGGCAAGCGGACCGTGCTGATCGCCCACGCGCTCGACCTGCTGGAGGCGGACACTGCGGCCGCCCTCGAGGACGAGCTGGGCCGGGCCGACCTGAGCGCGCAGAGCGTGGCCCACTGGCAGCAGGCCCTGCGCGAGTGCGGCGCCGAGAAGCGCGTCCGCGCCGAGATCGACGACCTGGTCGCCCAGGCCCAGGAGGCCGCCGGCCGCCTCGAGGGCTCGGGCGCCGAGCCGTCGGCGCTGGCGGACCTGCGCGGCCTGATGGACACGCTTCTGCATCGCACCGCCTGACCCGACGGGCAGGGTGGGTGCCCCGACGGGCAGGGTGGGTGACCCGATGGGCACGGAGGGTGACCTGACGGTCACGGGGGCGCCCGGGACACGGCCCGGTCCGCCCCGACCCGGGCGGACCGGGCCGTGTCAGGCGAGGGGACGTCGTCGGGAGGCCTCCGGCGAGCGCCGGGCCGGGCTCACCAGGCGAGGGCCTGGGCGCGGCGGCGGACCTCCGTCTTGCGGCCGTCGCGCAGTGCGTCGATCGGACGCCCCGGCAGGGACTCGTCCTCGGTGAAGAGCCAGCGCAGGGCCTCCTCGTCGGAGAAGCCGGCGTCGTTGAGGAGGACCAGCGTGCCGTGCACGGGCTCGACGACCCCGGTCGCGGAGAGGAACAGGGCCGGGACGCTGCGCACGGCGCGCTCGCCGCGGCGGACGGCCACGAGCCTCCGGTCCTTCACGAGGTTGTGGACACGGGAGACGACGACGTCGAGGCGCTCGGCGACCTCGGGAAGGGTCAGCCACTGGCCCACGAGGGCGTCGAGGTCGGCGGGGATCTGATCGGAGGCGTCGCTGGTGTTCACGGCTCCACGATAGTTCCCCGGCGGACTGGTCGTTCCCTCACGGGTGCGGTCACGGTGACATCACGACCGGCACGGCCCGCGCCTTTCCCCACGTGACAACCTGTCCCGCGCGCGACACGCCGCACTGACCTGCATCGCCCCGTACTCACAGCGCATTCATTGGTCCCGGCTGGCCCTCACCCCCTCCCCGCACTAGGCTCACGAAGGTCACAGAACGATCTCGTCAACGCGACACGCCGCTGTTGACGAGATCGTTGTGTGATCACGCGGCGGGTGGCCGCCGCGGCTTGTCATCACCGTCGACGACTCCTCGTGAGGTACCCGTTCCATGTCCGCTTCCCAGCAGCAGACGGCCCCCGCGCCGCGCGCTTCCGGTCAGCGTCTCGTCCGCTCGGCCCTGACCACCTCCGTGCTCCCTCTGATGCTCCTCGGCACCGCTCCGGCGGCCCAGGCCGAGGAGGCCACACGCCCGGCCGAGCAGCGGCCCACGGGCTCCGGCTCCGGCTCCGGCTCCGGCTCCGGCTCCGACGGCACCGTCGCGCCCGCCACCAGCACCTACACCGTCCGGCGCGGCGACACGCTCTCCGAGATCGCCTGGGCCCACAGGGTGCCGCTCAAGGAGGTGTTCCGCCTCAACGGCATGGACCACAGCACGGTCATCTACGCCGGCCAGAAGATCACCCTGCCCACCGGCACCGCAGCGACGACGTCCTCCGGCGAGCGCAAGGCTCCGACCTCCTCGAAGCGTTCCGGCCAGGCCGCCTCCACCTACACCGTCCGCCGCAACGACGGCTGGTGGATCATCGCCCAGCGCACCGGCAGCACCATGGCGGCGCTCCAGAAGGCCAACGGCATGTCCGCCACCACCACGCTCCATCCGGGCATGGTGCTGAAGGTCCCCGGTGCCGCCTCCTCCGCACCTGCGGAGCAGGCCGACCCGGCCCCGACGCGGTCCGCAGGCCGGTCCACTGCGCTCGAGCGCACCGGCTCGACCTCCGGGGAAGCCGTCCGATACACCGTCGTCGCCGGCGACTCCCCGTGGCGGGTGGCCCAGAAGTTCGGCATCTCCGTGAAGAGGCTGCGCGACCTGAACGGCCTGAGCGTGGACTCGCCGATGTACGTCGGCGACGTGCTGGTCGTAGACGACGGCAGCCCGAAGTCCTCCGCCCCGGCCCCGCAGAACCGCCCGATCGGCAACACGTTCCTCCACTACACCTACCCGGAGCACGTGACCGCCTCGGCGAACGAGAACTACGCCCGCCTGCAGTCCGCGCCGGCCCCGTCGCCGGCCGAGACGCAGCAGCTGATCCGCGAGACCGCCCGCAGCATGGGCGTGGACCCGCGCCTGGCCCTGGCGCACGCGTACACCGAGTCCCGCTTCCAGCACCGCTCCGTCTCCCCCGCGAACGCGATCGGCACCATGCAGGTCATCCCGGTGGCCGGCGAGTTCGCGTCCCAGCTGGTGGGCCGGGAGCTGAACCTGCTGGATCCGCAGGACAACGTGACCGCGGGCGTCGCCATCATCCGCTACATGCAGCAGAACACTCCCACCCGTGACTTGGGCATCGGCGCCTACTACCAGGGGCACGGCAGCGTGATGCGCCAGGGCCTGAAGCCCGACACCGCCGCCTACGTGGCCCGTGTGAAGGCAGCGATGGCCATGTTCTGATCCTCTCCGCCCGTGTCCTTTCCGGGGCGTGATCTACCCTGGAGCAATGACGTCCCCGCGCACGGACCCGCTGGTGGGAGCGACCCTCGACGGCCGCTACCTCATCCGTGCGCGCCTGGCCCGCGGCGGCATGTCCACCGTGTACCTGGCCCTGGACACGCGCCTGGACCGGCAGGTCGCCGTGAAGGCGATGCTTCCGCACCTGGCGGAGGACCCCGCCCTCGTGGCGCGCTTCGAGGGCGAGGCCAAGACGGCCGCCCGGCTGGCGCATCCGCATGTGGTGGGGGTGCTGGACCAGGGACATGCGGACGGCCCGGACGGCGAGGTCGTCGCCTATCTGGTTATGGAGTACGTCCCCGGCTGCACGCTGCGTCGGATCGTCCGGGACGAGGCCCCGCTGACCTCCCGCCGCGCGCTGACCCTGCTCCTTCCGGTGCTGGACGGCCTCGCCGCCGCGCACGAGGCCGGGCTGATGCACCGGGACGTGAAGCCGGAGAACGTGCTCGTCGGAGAGGACGGCCGCATCCGCGTCGCCGACTTCGGCCTCTCCCGTGCCACCACGTCCCACACCTCGGGCGGCAAGGCCCTGGTGGGCACGGTCGCCTACCTCTCGCCCGAGCTCGTCTCCGGCGAGGAGGCGGACGCGCGTTCGGACGTCTATGCGGCCGGCATCATGCTCTTCGAGCTGCTCACCGGCCGTCAGCCGTACACCGCGGACAGCCCGGTGCAGGTGGCCTACGAGCACATCCGCAGCCGGGTGCCGGCGCCGACCGTCGTGGTGCCGGAGGTGCCGGACGCGGTGAGCGACCTGGTGCTGTGGTGCACCGAGCCCGTCCCTGCAGACCGCCCCGAGGACGCGGCCGAGGTGGCCGCCGAGGTGCGCCGCCTGCTCTCCTCCACCCCGGACTCCCTGCTGGACCGCGAGCCGCACTCGACGGCGGCCGAGGAGGAGAGCCTCGAGAACGCCGCCGTCGTCATCGAGCCGGGCGGGGCCGGGCACCAGCCCACCTCCGTGGTGCCGTATCCGTCCGTTCCCGACGACGGTCCCTCACCCGGCACGGGGGACGTCGCCTCCCCCGCGGGCCGGGGCCGGCACGGCGACCACCGCACGGAGCCGCAGCCGGACCGTCGTGACCTCCCGGACCGCGCCCCGGACACCCCTGCGGCCGCACCCGGCCCGACCGCCTCCTCGGACCAGACCCGGGTGCTGGACCGTGGATCGGCGGGCCGCCTCTCGGCGGACCGGCCCTCCGGACCCCCGGCAGGCTCCGCCGCTCCAGGCCCCCGCCCGGTCTCGAAGCGTCAGCGCCGCCGCGCCGCCCAGCGCCCGACCCTGGACGTCGGGCAGGGCAACGGGCGCACCCTGGCCACCGGCATCGCGGTGACCCTGCTGCTCACCGGCATGGCCCTGCTGCTGGGCTGGACGCTCGGTGCCGGCAACGTCCCGTTCTCCGGGGCGTCCTCCACGGTTCCGGACCTCGGCGGCACGGACCGCGAGACCGCCGTCGCGCGCCTGCACGAGGCAGGTCTGCAGGTCGACGTCTCCAGCAGACACGACGAGGTCTACTCCGCCGGCGCCGTGGTGGCCTCCGCTCCGGCGGCCGGCACCGAGGTGCGCACCGGGGACCGGATCGAGCTCACCGTCTCCTCCGGCCCGGCCCCTGTGCTGGCCCCGGACCTCGTGGGCCGCGACGCCGCCGACGCCCGCCTGGCCGCCCAGGACGCCGGCCTGCTCGTCAAGGTCGAGCACACGCGCCACGACCCCGACGTCCCCGAGGGCCAGGTCATCTCCCAGGTGCCCGCGCCGGGCTCGACCACGAGCCGCAACGCTCTGGTACGCTTGACCGTCTCCGAGGGACCCCGCCGAGTCGCGGTGCCGGACGTGTCCGGTCTGACCGTCCAACAGGCCCGGGACCGGGCCGCCGAGGCCGGCCTGCGGCTGGAGGTCGAGACCACCCCGGGCGGCGGCATCTTCGGTCTGCGTGAACCGCGCATCGCGGAGCAGCAGCCCCGCGGCGGCGCCCAGCTCGATGAGGGCTCGATCTTCCGCGCCCGTGCTTTCTGAGGGCTGACGGGGCCGGATCCTCCGCGGTGGAGGGTCCGGCCCCGTCCTGCGTGCGGCCCCCGTGCCCTCAGGCGCGGCGGTCCGGGTGCGTCAGCGCCTCCGTGACCAGGAAGGCCATCTCGAGGGACTGCTCGTGGTTCAGCCGAGGGTCGCAGAGCGACTCGTAATGCTCCTCGAAGGCGGACTCGTCCACGAGGTTGGCGCCGCCGAGGCACTCGGCCACGTCGTCTCCGGTGAGCTCGACGTGCATGCCGCCCGGGTGGGTGCCGAGCTCGCGGTGCACGTCGAAGAATCCGGCGACCTCGTCCATGACGTCCTCGAAGCGGCGCGTCTTGTAGCCGTTCTTCGCCGTGACGGTGTTGCCGTGCATCGGGTCGGTGACCCAGACCGGTTCCAGACCCGCATCCTTCACCCCGGAGACGATGTCCGGCAGGACGTCGCGGATGACGCCGGCGCCCATGCGGGTGATGAAGGTCAGGCGGCCCGGCTCGCGCGTCGGGTCGATCTTCTCTGCCAGGGCCAGCACGTCGTCGACCTTCGTGGACGGGCCCAGCTTGACGCCGATCGGGTTGCGCACGCGGGACAGGAAGTCCACGTGGGCCCCGTCCACCTGGCGGGTGCGCTCACCGATCCAGAGGAAGTGCGCAGAGGTGGCGTAGGGGTTCCCGGTACGCGAGTCCTCACGGGTGAGGGCGCGCTCGTAGTCCAGCAGCAGCGCCTCGTGGGCGGAGTAGAACTCGGTGCGGCGCATCGCCTCGAAGTCCACGCCGGCCGCCCCCATGAAGCGGACCGCGCGGTCGATCTCGGCGGCCATCTCCTCGTACTTCGCGTACGCCGGGTTGGCGAGGAAGCCCTGGTTCCAGGCGTGGACGCTGCGCAGGTCGGCGAAGCCTCCCTGGGTGAAGGCACGAACCAGGTTCAGGGTGGAGGAGGAGGTGTGGTACGCCTGCACCATGCGGCGGGCGTCGTGCCGACGGGCCTCTTCGGTGAACTCGTAGCCGTTGACGATCTCCCCGCGGAAGGACGGCAGGGTCACCCCGTCCCGGGTCTCGGTGTCCGAGGAGCGGGGCTTGGCGAACTGTCCGGCGATGCGGCCCATCTTCACCACGGGCACCGACGCGCCGTAGGTGAGCACGGCCGCCATCTGCAGGATCGTCTTCACCCGGGCGCTGATGCGGTTCGCGGTGGATCCGGCGAAGGTCTCGGCGCAGTCGCCTCCCTGCAGGACGAAGGCCTCGCCGCGGGCGGCTTCCGCCAGCCGGGTGCGCAGCACGTCCACCTCGCCCGCGAACACGAGCGGCGGCACCTGGCTCAGCTCGGCGACGGCGGCCTTATAGTCCTCCTGGTCCGCCCACTGCGGCGCCTGACTGATGGGCAGGCTGCGCCAGTGGTCCAGGCCTGCAGTGGTGGCGGCACCCTCGGAGGTGGCGGTGCCGAAGGCCAGGATCTCGTCGCGGGAGTGTGCAGTCATGCGCTCCACCCTAGGTGCGCGATCCTCGGCCGGGGGCGAGCACACGGCCGGTGGCCGACATGTGGACATGCACGTCTCACAGAGCGCGCCCTCACGGGAGCGGGCGGACGCCGGCGGCGCGACGGCAGACCGAAGCGGGCGGCCGTCGTCGTGGGACGGGGATGCGGCAGCCCGCCGCCGGCGACCGGCCCGACAGACGGGGCGAGGTCAGGTGCGCGCAGCGCGCGGCGGGGCCTGGACGTGGCCGGACTTCACGTCCGCCGCGTAGACGTCCACGTACTCCTGGCCGGAGAGGCGGCGGATGGCCTCCATGATCTCGTCGGTCACCTGGCGCAGGACGGCGATCTCGTCCTTGCGGTCCTTCAGGTGGGAGAACGTGAGCGGCTCGCCGAAGATGACCCCCACGCGGCCCGGACGCGGGAGCGACTGGCCGATGGGCTGGACCTTGTCCGTGCCGATCATGGCGATCGGCACCACCGGCACGTCCGCGGTGAGCGCGAGTTTGGCCACGCCGATCTTGCCGCGGTGCAGGCGACCGTCGGGGCTTCGGGTGCCCTCCGGGTAGATGCCGAGCAGCTTGCCCTCCTGGAGGGCCTCCAGGCCCGCCTGCAGGGAGCGCAGGGAGGCGGCGCCACCGGAGCGGTCCATCGGCAGCTGGTTGATCGCCACGAAGAACTTCCTGGTGATCCAGCCCTTGAGACCGGTGCCGGTGAAGTACTCCATCTTGGCGAGGAAGTGGACCTGGCGGTCCAGGCTCGCCGGCATGAACACGGAGTCCGAGACGGAGAGGTGGTTGCTGGCGAGGATCGCCCCGCCGGTCTCGGGCACATGGGCACGGCCCTTCACCCAGGGGTTGAACAGCGCCCTCACCACGGGGCGGACCACGAACGTGCGGGCGGACCGGTAGAAGGTGGACATGCCTCTCCTGGGACGGCGGACGGACGGTGCTGTGGCTCCATCGTAGTCCGAGCCGCGCCGCTAGGGTGGTGGCCATGTCCCACACGCGACGCACCTGCCCTGTGCCGCCGACTGCGGCCGGGACCGTCCCGGTCGACCCTGTTCATCGCCCGCTGGACCTGCCGCCGGCACGCGGCCCCGGCGACCGCGCCGTCGTGATGGTGCACGGCTTCACCTCCGGCCCGCACTCGGTCAAGGACTGGGCCCATGCCCTGGCCGAACGCGGCAGCAGGGTGATCGTGCCGCTGCTGCCGGGACACGGCACCTGTTGGCAGGACCTCAACAGGGTCAGCGCCGAGGACCTGCGCGGCGCCGTGCGCGCACACGTGGACCACGCCCTGACCGAGCACCGCCACGTGGTGGTGGCCGGCCTGTCCATGGGCGGGGCGCTCGCCCTGGACGCGGCGGCACACCGCCCGGTGGCGGGGGTGGCCGTGGTGAACCCGGCCCTGTCCTTCGGACAGCCGCTCGCCCATGCCGCTCCCCTGCTGCGCTGGGTGGTCGCGTCCACGGCCCCGGTGGCCGACGACGTCGCGGCCCCGGTCAGCGAGCACGCGTACGAGCGCACCCCGGTCGGCGGCGTCGCCGCGCTCGGCCGCATCCAGCGAGCCGCAGTCCGCGGGCTGCCCCGGATCACCGCAGACGTCGTCTCGTACTGGTCCCCGCAGGACCATGTGGTGCCGCCGTCCTCCCAGGACCGTCTGCGGGCCGGGCTGCGTGCGGCCGCCTTCGAGCAGGTGCGCCTGGAGCGCAGCTACCACGTGGCCACCATGGACCGCGACCTGCCGCTGATCGTGGAGCACAGCGCCGCCTTCGTGGACAGCGTGTGCCGGAAGGCGGCCCGCCGATGACGCCGGACCGCTTCCCGGACGGCCCCGAGGACCACGAGGGCCCCGAAGACCGTCGGCCCTCGGACGACGAGGCGTGGGACGACATCGTCGCCCGCCTCCACCCGGACATGCCCGCGGCCCCGCCGGCCGAGGAGGGGCGTCGGACCTCAGCCGAGGGCGGCCGTCCCGCGCCGCCGCACGAGCCTGCCGCGCCGGCTGCGCCGTGGCCGGTGCTGCACCCCGAGCCCGTCGAGGACGAGGAGCTGCCCGGCGAGTTCGTGCCGCCGGAGCCGCCGCCGGTGCTCAGCGGGCGCCCCTCCCTCGTGCTCGCCGCTAGCGCCCTGCTGCTGCCGATCCTCGCCCTCCTGATCCTGGCGGTCCTGCCGGTGTCCTTGCCCGGCTGGGCGCTGTTCGCCCTCGTGCTGGTCGCCGCCGGCGGCGGCGTGGGCCTGTTCCTGCAGCTGCCCCGACGCGGCGACGGCCGCGGAGACCGCCTCGACCGCGGGGCCCAGGTCTGACCGTCGGGCACCTGCCCTCCCGGGCCCGGACCCGACCACCACGCTGCCGCCTGGACGGATACGGAACAATCCGAGACTGCGGGTATCGTAGACTTCAGCAATGTGATCCCCGCCACGGACTCGGCGGCGGATCTGGTCCCCTCACGTGCACCAGGAGCCTCTATGCAGCAGATCAGCACCCCGCCCGCACCGGCGCTGCCCGCCGAGTCCAACATCACGGACCTGCTCGAGCGCCAGGTGCGCGAGCGCAGCCACGGCATCCTCTTCTCGGTGCCGGTGGGCGAGACCGCGTGGCGCGACGTCACCGCCAAGGAGTTCCGTGACCGCGCCGTCGAGCTGGCCAAGGGCCTCATCGCCTCCGGCATCGGCCAGGGCGACCGCGTCGGCCTCATGGCCGCCACCCGCTACGAGTGGACCCTCGTCGACTTCGCCATCTGGTACGCCGGCGCCGTGACCGTGCCGATCTATGAGACCTCCTCGGCCTCCCAGGCCGCCTGGATCGTCGAGGACGCCGCGATCAAGGCGGTCGTGGTGGAGAACGCCGACCGGCGCAAGACGGTCACCGACGCCGTGCACCGCGAGTCCCTGCCCGAGCTCAAGGGCCTGTGGGTCATCGATCCGGACTCCGGCCTGCCGGGCACCGGCCTGGACGAGCTCGCCGCGGCCGGCCGCGACGTCGCCGACGAGGACGTCGAGGCCCGCCGCTCGCACGCCGGGCTCGAGGACCCCGCGACGATCATCTACACCTCTGGCACCACCGGCAAGCCCAAGGGCTGCCTGCTCACCCACGGCAACTTCGCCGAGCTGTGCCACCAGGCCCTCGAGAGCTCGCTCGGGGACATCGTGAACGAGCGCGAGTCCACCGTGCTCTTCATCCCGCTGGCGCACGTGTTCGCCCGCTTCGTGTCCGTGCTGACGATCGCCGCCGGCGCCCGCTGCGGCCACACCTCGGACCTCACCAAGCTCACCACGGCCCTGCAGTCCTTCAAACCCTCGTTCCTCCTGGCCGTCCCCCGCGTGTTCGAGAAGGTCTACAACGCCGCCCTGCTCAAGGCCCAGGACGGCGGCAAGGGCGAGATCTTCGAGAAGGGCGCACAGGTCGCGATCGCCTACTCCAAGGCCCTGGACACCGGGAAGGTGCCGCTGGCCCTCAAGGCCAAGCGCGCCCTGTTCTCCAGGCTGCTCTACGGCAAGATCCGCGCGGCCATGGGCGGCGAGCTGCAGTACGCCGTCTCCGGCGGCGGCCCGCTGTCCACCGAGCTGGCCCACTTCTTCCGCGGCATCGGCCTGACCGTCCTCGAGGGCTACGGCCTGACCGAGACCACCGCGCCGATCACCGTGAACACCCCGGACGACCTGAAGATCGGCACCGTGGGCCTGCCTCTGGGCGGCAACGCGGTGAAGATCGCCGAGGACGGCGAGATCCTCGCCAAGGGCGTCTGCGTGATGGCCGGGTACCACCAGCGCGACGACGCCAACGCCGAGGCCTTCGACGACGAGGGCTGGTTCCGCACCGGAGACCTCGGCTCCCTGGACGAGGACGGATTCCTCAAGATCACCGGCCGCAAGAAGGAGCTCCTCGTGACCGCCGGCGGCAAGAACGTCGCCCCGGCGCAGATGGAGGACCTCATCCGCTCCGACGCGGTGGTCTCCCAGGTCATGGTCGTGGGCGACGGCAAGCCGTTCGTCGCCGCGGTCGTCACGCTCGACGCGGACACCCTCCCCGGCTGGCTCTCCGCCCACGGCCTGGACTCGGGCATGTCCGTGCCGGAGGCCGCGAAGAACGAGAAGGTCCGCGCCCACATCGCCGAGATCGTCGAGCGCACCAACCAGACCGTGTCCCGCGCCGAGTCGATCCGCGAGTTCCGCATCCTCGACCGCGACTTCACCCTCGAGGACGGCCACATGACCCCGTCCCTGAAGATGCGGCGCGCAGCGATCATGAAGGACTTCCAGGCGGAGATCGACTCGATCTACAACGGCGGCTGATCCGCGCCGGCGGCACCGGCCGCCGCAGGCGCCTGCGGGCCCCGGACCACCCCAGGTCCGGGGCCCGCGTGCGTCCGGCTCAGAGCAGGCCGGAGTCCGGGACGTCGAGGCCGAGCAGGGCGTTCTCCACCACCTCGGACAGGGCCGGATGAATCCAGTACTGTCCCCGAGCCATGGTGTGCGCGTCCAGGCCGAATGACATGGCCTGCACCAGCGGCTGGAGGAGATTCGCCGCCTCGTGGCCCACCAGGTGCGCGCCCAGGAGTCGCCCGGTGCGGCGGTCCGCGACCAGCTTGCACAGGCCGACGGCGTCGTTCATCGCCCAGCCGTAGGCGACATCGCCGAACTCCTGCTCCTTCACCGTCACGTTCTCGGCGCCGACCTCGTCCACCGCCTGCTGCTCGGTCAGTCCGACGGAGGCCACCTGCGGGCGGGAGAACACAGCGGACGGCACCGGGGCCAGTCGGTTCTCGCGCAGGTCCTCCGGATGCACCAGGTTGTGCGCCACCACGCGCGCCTCGTGGTTCGCCACGTGCTTGAGCTGCCAGGAGTTGACCACATCTCCCAAGCCCCACATCCCCTCGACCGGCTCTCCGCCACAGAGCAGCCGCTGGTAGGCGTCCACGGCAAGGACGCCGCGGTGGGTGACGTCCAGGCCGGCCGCCGCCACGTCCAGGGTGTCCACGTTCGGGGTGCGGCCGGTCGCCATGAGCACCACGTCGGCCTCGAGCTCGAGGAACGCCTCGGCCGTCCCGGCGGCCGTGCCCTCCTGCGCGGCACCGCGCCAGCTGCGGGCGAAGCGGACGGTGACGGGGCCGTCGTCGTGCCCGGGGACGATCTTTCGCGGCTCCCAGCCGGTGCGCACGTCCCATGTGCGGGAGGCGATCTCGGTGAAGCGGGCGGAGACGGAGTCGTCGTGGGAGGTCAGCAGCCGTTCGCCGCGGATCACCTGGACCACCTCGGAGCCGAGGCCGTCGAACACGGCGGCGAACTCCACGGCGATGAACCCTCCGCCGACCACCACCACGCGGCGCGGCAGCTCAGGCAGTCGCATGACGGTGTCCGAGGTGTGCACGGCGGGCAGGTCCACGCCGGGAATGTCCGGCAGCGACGGCCGGGAGCCGGCGGCCACCACGATCTGGTCCGCGGTGAGCACCCGCCCGGAATCCGTGGTGAGCTGCTTGGGGCCGGTGAAGCGCACACGTTCCTCGACCACGGTGGTGTAGTCCAGCTCGTCGCGACGGTACCGCAGCCCGCTGTCGCTGATGGCGTCGATGCGGCCGAAGATGCGGTCCCGCAGCGCCGGGAAGTCCACACCCTCGCGGCGCAGGTCCACGTTCACCCGGGCCGCCTCCTGCTCGGAGCCGCCCAGCGAGGCGGGGTAGGCGTACATCTTCGTGGGGATGCAGCCCACGTTGAGGCAGGTGCCGCCGAAGGTCCCACCGTCCACGACGGCGACCCGGCGGCCCTCCCAGGCCTCACTGATCAGGGAGTTGCCGGAGCCGGAGCCGATGATGATCAGGTCGAAGTGCTCGGCGGCCGCAGTCCCGGGGTGGTCGAAGGTGGAGGTGCTGGTCGACATGCCAGCCAGCATAGGCCGGACGCAGCGCTGGGGCGGGCACCGCAGCTGCGGTGCCCGCCCCAGCGGACGCTGCGCCCCTGCGCGGGGCAGGGAAGGTCAGGCCTCGTCGATGACCACGATGAGGTCGCCGCCGTTGACCGGGGTGACGCCCTCGAGGACGACTCGCTTGACGGTGCCGCCCACCGGCGTGGTGATCGCCGCCTCCATCTTCATCGCCTCGATGGTGGCGACCGGGTCGCCGGCCTCCACCGTGTCGCCCTCGGCGACCTGGACGGTCACGGAGCCGGCGAACGGTGCCGGGATCTGGCCGGCCACGGACGAGTCGGCCTTCTCCGCGGTGCGGACGGAGGACTCCACCGAGCGGTCGCGGACCATCACGTGGCGCATCTGGCCGTTGAGGGTGAGCATGACGGTGCGCATGCCCTTCTCGTCCGGCTCGGACACGGACTGCAGGACCGCCAGGAGGCGGACGCCGCGGCCCAGGGAGATGACGTGCTCGCGGCCCGGCACGAGGCCGTAGAGGAAGTCGCGGGTGTGCAGCGTCGAGGTGTCGCCGAACTCATCGCGGTGGGCCTCGTACTCCTTGGTCGGGGCCGGGAAGAGCAGGCGGTTCAACGTGGCGCGGCGCTGCTCGCCGGACTCGGCCAGCACGGCCTTGTCCTCCTCGGGGATCTCGGTCATGCCGGTGCCCTCGCGGCGGCCCTGCAGGGCCTTCGTGCGGAACGGCTCCGGCCAGCCGCCGGGCGGGTCGCCCAGCTCGCCGCGGAGGAAGCCGACCACCGAGTCCGGGATGTCGAAGTCCTGCGGGCGCTCGGCGAACTCCTTCGGGTCCACGTCCCGGCCCACGAGCTGCAGGGCGAGGTCGCCGACGACCTTGGAGGACGGGGTCACCTTCACCAGGTGGCCGAGCATGTCGTCCGCGGCGGCGTACATGGACTCGATCTGCTCGAAGCGCTCGCCCAGGCCGAGGGCGATCGCCTGCGTGCGCAGGTTGGACAGCTGACCGCCCGGGATCTCGTGCTGGTACACCCGGCCGGTGGGGGCCTTGAGGCCGGCCTCGAACGGCGCGTAGATCGAGCGCACGGACTCCCAGTAGGGCTCCATGGCCGCGGCGGCGTCCAGGGTGAGGCCGGTGTCCCGCTCGGTGTGCTCGAGCGCGGCGACGAGGGCGGACATCGGCACCTGGCTGGTGGTGCCCGCCATGGAGGCGGTCGCCACGTCCACGGCGTCCACCCCGGCCTCGGCGGCGGCGAGGAGGGTTGCCAGCTGGCCGCCGGCGGTGTCGTGGGTGTGCAGGTGCACGGGCAGGTCGAACTCGGCGCGCAGGGCGGTGACGAGCTCGCGGGCGGCGGCCGGACGCAGCAGGCCGGCCATGTCCTTGATGGCGAGGATGTGCGCACCGGCGTCGACCATCTGGCGGGCCAGGCCCATGTAGTAGTCGAGGGTGTACAGCTTCTCGTCCGGGTCGGACATGTTTCCGGTGTAGCAGAGGGCGGCCTCGGCCACGGCGGTGCCGGTGGCGCGGACGGCCTCGATCGCCGGGGTGATCTGCGAGACGTCGTTCAGCGCGTCGAAGATGCGGAAGATGTCCACGCCGGCCTCGGCGGCCTCGGCCACGAAGGCGTCGGTCACCTCGGTCGGGTACGGGGTGTAGCCCACGGTGTTGCGGCCGCGCAGCAGCATCTGGATCGGGATGTTCGGCATCTCGGCGCGGAGCAGCTCGAGGCGCTTCCACGGGTCCTCGGAAAGGAAGCGCAGGGCCACGTCGTAGGTGGCGCCGCCCCAGGCCTCGACGGAGAACAGACCCGGCAGGGTGTGGGCGACCGCCGGCGCGGCGGCCAGCAGGTCACGGGTGCGGACGCGGGTGGCCAGCAGGGACTGGTGGGCGTCGCGGAACGTGGTGTCCGTGACGGCCAGCGCGGTCTGCTCACGCAGCGCCGTGGCGAAGCCCTCGGGGCCCTTCTCCTGGAGCACCTGGCGCCAGCCGGCCGGCGGCACGGCGTCCGGGTTGCGGGACGGGCCGTCGAACGGCGAACGGTCCGGCTCCTGGGACTTGTCGCCCGGGTGGGCCGGCAGGCGGTCGCGCGGGTCGATGCCGTCGATGCGATCGCCGTGGGGCTTGTTCACGGTGACGTCGGCCAGGTACTGCAGCACCTTGGTGCCGCGGTCCCGGGACCGGTTGACCTGGACCAGCTCCGGGTGGGTGTCGATGAAGTCCGTGGCCACGTCGCCGGCGAGGAACTGCGGGTCGTCCAGCACGTTCATCAGGAACGGGATGTTGGTGGCCACGCCGCGGATGCGGAACTCCGCCAGCGCACGGCGGGCACGGTGCACGGCGGTGAGGTAGTCGCGACCGCGGCAGGTGAGCTTCACCAGCATGGAGTCGAAGTGCGGGGAGACTTCGGCGCCGGCGTAGATCGTGCCGCCGTCCAGGCGCACGCCGGAGCCGCCGGCGGAGCGGTACGCGGTGATGGTCCCGGTGTCGGGGCGGAAGCCGTTGGCCGGGTCCTCGGTGGTGATGCGGCACTGCATGGCGAAGCCGCGCAGGCGCAGGGACTCCTGGGTGATGCCGAGCTCCGGGAGGGTGGCGCCGGCGGCGATGCGCAGCTGGGCGCCCACCAGGTCCACGTCGGTGACCTCCTCGGTCACGGTGTGCTCCACCTGGATGCGCGGGTTCATCTCGATGAACACGTGCTGGCCGGCGCGCTCGCCCGCAGTGTCCACGAGGAACTCCACGGTGCCGGCGTTGACGTAGCCCATCTCCTTGGCGAAGGCCACGGCATCCCGGTAGAGCGCCTCGCGGATCTCCTCGTCCAGATGCGGGGCCGGGGCCATCTCCACGACCTTCTGGTGGCGACGCTGCAGGGAGCAGTCGCGCTCGAAGAGGTGGACCACGTTGCCGGCGCCGTCGGCGAGGACCTGGACCTCGATGTGGCGCGGGCGCAGCACGGCCTGCTCGAGGAAAACGGTGGGGTCGCCGAAGGCGGTGTCGGCCTCACGCATGGCGGCTTCGAGGGACCCCTTGAGGTCCTCACGCCTCTCCACGCGGCGCATGCCGCGTCCGCCACCGCCGGCCACGGCCTTGACGAAGATCGGGAAGCCGATCTCCTCGGCCTGTTCCAGGAGCCAGTCCACGTCCGCGGAGGGCTCCGAGGAGGCCAGGGTCGGGATGCCGGCGCGCTTGGCGGCACGCAGGGCCTCCACCTTGTTGCCCGTCAGCTCGAGCACGTCGGCCGGCGGGCCCACGAAGGTGATGCCGTTGTCCGCGGCGGCGCGGGCCAGGTCCGCGTTCTCGGAGAGGAAGCCGTAGCCCGGGTAGATGGCCTCTGCGCCGGCGTCCTTGGCAACGCGGATGATCTCGTCCACGTCCAGGTAGGCGCGGACCGGGTGCCCCTCCTCGCCGATGCGGTAGGCTTCGTCGGCCTTCTGACGGTGGATCGAGTTGCGGTCCTCGTAGGGGAAGACGCCCACGGTCTTGGCGCCCAGCTCGTAGCAGGCGCGGAAGGCGCGGACGGCGATCTCGCCGCGGTTGGCGACGAGGACCTTCGAGAAGACGGGTGCGGTGTCGGCTGTGGGGGCCGCGTCGTTGCGGCCGGAGGTGTTCTCGGCAGAGTCGCTCATGCTGGCAGTGTGCCACAACATCTGGACGTGCATCTGCATGTCTCGCTGGGTTCACGCGGGCATGAGACTGCCCCGTCACGTTCGCGCGGTGACGTGGGCGACAGGGCCGGACGCACCCGGCCTCAGCGGGTCAGGAGGCGCTCTGCTGGCGGCGTGCGCGACGGCGGGCGGAGAGCTCGTCGCCGGGGAACTGCTCGGCCTGCGGGAGGTGCTCGCTGGGCAGCTCGGCGAGGGTGCCCTCGACCTCGCGCCACACCCGGCCCACGGCGATGCCGAAGACGCCCTGACCGCCCTGGACCAGGTCGATGACCTCGTCGGCGGAGGTGCACTCGTACACGGAGGCACCGTCGCTCATCAGGGTGATCTGGGCGAGGTCCTCCACACCGCGCTCGCGCAGGTGGCCGACGGCGGTGCGGATCTGCTGCAGCGAGACGCCGGTGTCCAGCAGCCGCTTGACGACCTTGAGCACGAGGATGTCGCGGAACGAGTAGAGGCGTTGGGAGCCGGAGCCGGCGGCCGTGCGCACCGTGGGCACGACGAGGTCGGTGCGCGCCCAGTAGTCGAGCTGCCGGTAGGTGATGCCGGCGGCCTTGCACGCGGTCGGGCCGCGGTAGCCGGCCTCTTCGTCCAGCTGCGGCATGTCGTCGGTGAAGAGGATGCCTTGGTGGGAGCCGACCGGTGCGGGCCGACCAGAACCTGCATGGGGTGTCACGAGTGAGCCCTCCTGGTCTCGGTTCCGCTTCGGGGGAAGTGGGTGCCGACGTCTCGGGCCCCGCCCTCCGGTGACCGTGGAGGGACAGGGTGGGCCGCCGGCGGCGCGGAACCCTTCTCCATGAAGGTACGGTCCCGGGCGTCCCCGGTCAAAGACCTGCCGCCCGCACGAACCGGCGTGTCGCCGGCCGGCGGCCGCCCGCAGGGGCACGACGACGGCCCGTGCCTCCGCCGTCCCCGCCCCGTGCGCACGGGCTCGGCTCAGGCGAAGTCCTCCGGGTCCACGTCGTCGAGGAAGCGGCGGAAGGACTCCAGGTCGTCGGTGTCATGCTCCTGCGCGGGCACGCCCAGCTCCTCGACCACGGCCGGCGGGGCGAGCACGGGGGCCTCGGCCCGCAGCGCCACGGCCACGGCGTCCGAGGGGCGCGCGTCCAGCACGGTGCCGTCGGCGAGCACGAGCTCGCCGAGCACGGTTTCGCCCTCGGTTCCGGTGAGGCGGGCGCAGGAGACGGTGCCGCCCAGTGCCCGCACGGCGGACAGCAACAGGTCGTGGGTGAGCGGACGCGGCGGGGGGACGTCGTCCAGGACGAGCGCCACCGCGGTGGCCTCAGCGGCTCCCACCCACACGGGGACCACCCGGTCCCCCGCCGGAGTGAGCAGCAGCAGGGCGTGGTTCTGGGCGGGCAGGTCCACCCGGACTCCCAGGACGGTGAGGGGGACGTCGTCGGGAGCACTCATCGGCGCGGCCCCTCGGCGAGGGCAGAGACCCCGTCCTCCACGAGCGCGGAGTGCAGGGAGAGCATGGCCTCGCCGAGCCGGCGGGCCGTCTCTGCGGTGCGGGCGCGGGAGTCCTCGTCCCGGCGCGTGGCCAGCGGGGCCACGACCTGCTGCACGAGGCCGAGCTCGCGGTCTGCGGCGGCACGGACGGGCCGGAGGTGGCGCGGTTCCAGGCCGTGCTCGGCGAGGGTGGCCACGGCGGCCACCACGTCCGAGGCGTTCTCCGGGTAGCGGCCCTCGGCATCCGGCGCCGGGAGCAGCGCGTACCGCTCCATCTCGGCCAGGGCGGCCGGGGTCAGCCCATGGGCGGCGCAGAGCTCGTCCCCGGTGAGCCGGCGGGCGGTCGGCTCGGAGGGTGTGGCGCCGGCTCGCCGGGCGTCCAGGGTGTGCCCGCCGGGCAGCGGCTCCGGCCGCTCGCCCCGGTCCAGGGCGTCCAGGTGTTCGCGGATCACCTTCAGCGGGAGGAACTGGTCCCTCTGGACGGTGAGGACGAAGCGGAGCCGCGCCACGTCGTCTGCCGTGAACTTGCGGTACCCGGCCGGGGTGCGCGCCGGGTGGACCAGGCCGCGCTCCTCGAGGAAGCGCAGCTTGGAGGCCGCCACCCGGGGGAACTCGTCCTGCAGCTCCGTCAGCACCTCGCCGATCGTGAGCGTGGACGGCGACGCCCCCGAGTCCTCTCGGGGGCGTCGTGACGTGCGCGGGGCGTCTGCCTGCACGGCGTCCGTGGCCTCAGGCGCGGCCGGGGGCCGTGTAGTAGGTCATCCGGAACTTGCCGATCTGGACCTGCATGCCAGTGCGCATCTGCACCTGGTCCACACGGTCCTGGTTCACGAACGTGCCGTTCAGCGAATTGCTGTCCACCAGCTCGTAGCCCTGCTCGGAGCGGCGGAACTCCGCGTGGCGTCGGGACACGGTGACGTCGTCCAGGAAGATGTCGGCATCCGGATGGCGGCCGACCCGCACGACGTCTTCGTCCAGCAGGAAGCGTGCCCCGTGGTCCGGGCCCTCGTGGGCGACCAGCAGCGCCGAGTCCATGGGCAGCGCGGCGATCGCCTCGCGCTCCTCACCGGACAGGCTGTGATCGGTCACCGGAGCCAGGTCCGGGAGGCTGATGCTCGTGGTGTGGGCCTCAGGCTCGCGGCCGGCCCCGGCCGGAGAGTGGTGCTCCTGCATGGTGTGTCTCGACTCCTGATGAAGGCCCCGAGTCGCTCGGGGCGGGACGGCCGCTTCCTGCGGCGGATGACGTGGTCGCCGTCGTCAGCCGACCTGTGCGGTGTAGGCGGCGGCGTCCATGAGGGCGTCCATCTCGGACGCGTCGGACAGCTCGACCTCGAACAGCCAGCCGCCCTCATACGGGGCGGTGTTGACCAGGCCCGGCTCGCCGTCGAGATCCTCGTTGACGGCGGTGACCTTGCCGGACACCGGGGCGAAGATGTCCGAGACGGACTTGGTGGACTCGACCTCCCCCACGGCGGACCCGGACTCCACGTCCGAGCCGACCTCCGGCAGGTCGACGTAGACGACGTCGCCCAGGGCGTCCTGCGCGAAGTCGGTGATGCCGATGCGCACGGTGCCGGCGGCTGAGGCCTCGGCGATCCACTCGTGCTCGGCGGAGTACTTCAGGCCCTCGGGAATGGCGGTCATGGCGGTGTCTCCTGTGTCAGTCGACGGACGGCGATGTCACTGCACATACTAACGGAGATGTGACGCGTTCCACGCCTCGGTCTCCCCCGGACGCACCGCGCCCCCGGTGCGCGGCGCACCGGGGGCACGGGGCCGTCGTCGGGAAGGACGGACGGAAGACGGCTCCGACCGGGTCAGTCGATGCCGCGCATGGCGCGGTGGACCGGCTTGACCACCAGGAGCATCAGCACGCCCACACCCACGGTCACGGCGCCGATGACGCCGAAGTAGGCGGCCTCGTTGTCCGGCGAGTAGGAGCCGGCCAGCGAGCCGGCCGCGGCGGTGCCGAGCGCCACGGAGAGGTTGTAGAGGGCCACCATGAGCACCGGGAACGCGGCCGGGGCCAGCTTCGTGGACAGGGACAGGCCCACCGGAGAGACCAGCAGCTCGCCGACCGTGGCCACGAACAGGATCAGGGTCAGCCACAGCAGCGGGACCGCGGCCACCGGGGCCATCGGGATGAACAGCAGGAAGGCCACGCCGATGGCGATCAGGCCCAGGCCGAACTTGGCCGGGGTGACCGGCTGGCGGCGGCCCAGCTTCGTCCACAGGGCGGCGAACAGCGGGGCGAACACGATGATGAAGATCGGGTTGATCGAGTTCACCCACTCCATCGGGATGTCCCAGCCGAACACGCTGCGGTCCAGGCGCTGCTCCGAATAGATGGCGATCACAGTGAACTGCTGCTGGAACAGGGCGAAGAAGACGGCGGAGCCGATGAACAGCGGGATGAACGCCTTCACGCGGGAGCGCTCGGCCGCGCTGACCTTGTCCGAGCGCAGCAGCACCGCGAAGATCGCCACGGCGGCGACGGCGGCCACCACGACCACGGCGTCGGCGAGGTTCCCGATGTTCAGCACACCGGTGGCGAAGAGGACGGCCACCACGGCCAGGGCGATCACCGCGACCAGGGCGGTGCGGCCGTAGGCGGAGCGGGGCAGGCGGTCCGGGACGGCGTGCACCTCGCGCGGCAGGGAGCGGCGGGCGACGGCGTACTGGACCAGGCCGATCGCCATGCCGACGGCGGCCAGGCCGAAGCCGACGTGGAAGCCCCAGGCCTCGCGGGCGGCGCCGGTGACGAGCGGGCCGATGAGGGCGCCGACGTTCACACCCATGTAGAAGATGGAGAAGCCGGCGTCGCGGCGCGGGTCCTCACGGGAGTACAGGGCGCCCACCAGGTTGGCGGCGTTCGCCTTCAGGCCGCCGGAGCCGACGGCCACGAGGGCCAGGCCGAGCGCCAGTCCGGCGTAGCCCGGCACGAGGGCCAGGGCGATGTGGCCGAACATGATGAGCACGGCGGAGTAGAACATGGTCCGCTCCGAGCCGAGCAGGCGGTCGGCCACCCAGCCGCCGAGGATGCAGAACACGTACACGAGGCCGCCGTAGGCGCCCACGATGCCGGTGGCGACGGCCTCGTCCATGCCCAGGCCGCCGCGGGTGAGCTCCCAGCTCATGTAGTACACGAGCATGACCTGCATGCCGTAGAAGGAGAATCGCTCCCACATCTCCACGGAGAACAGGTTGGCCAGCTGGCGCGGCTGGCCGAGGAAGGTCTTGGTCTCGCCGGTCGTGTCGGCGGCGGTCGGGGTCTCTGGCGACGGGGTCGTCGCACTGTCGTTCGGTGTCATCACCGGCGGTAGTGTGCTCTCCTTCACGTTCCGGGGCAATGGCCTCGGCCGGAGTGTCGCAGTTCCGTCGGTGAGAATTCCCACACTCCGTTCAGGGTCCGCGCCCGCGCACGTAGGGTGTCCGAGTGCCGCAGTACCGAGACCTCACCC
>NZ_BCSN01000004.1 GCF_001570885.1 Micrococcus lylae NBRC 15355
TCGATCTCGTGCAGCGGGACCTCCGCCGGGACCCGGCGTCGCAGACCTGTCGACAGGTCGTCGACGACGGTGATGTCCTCCAGGCCCCGCCGTCGGGCCGCGGAGACGAAGTGGGATCCGATGTAGCCGGCTCCGCCGGTCACCAACAGCCGCATGCCGTCCTCCTCGTTCGCGTCCTCCGTCCCGGTCCGCGGGACGGGCGGGGCGACGGGGCCGCCCGTTCCGGGGGAGCCCGTCGCCCGATGTCATGCAGCGGTCAGCGCCACTGGCCTCGGGTATCGATGACGTGCTTGCCCTCGACCTCGGAGCCGAGGTCGGCGAAGGCATCGTGGTCCACCAGGAGCAGGACGATGTCGGCCTTCTCCACGGCCTCCTCGGCGGAGACGAAGCGGATGTTGGGCTTGCCCTCGAGCTTGACCGGCAGCTCCTCGACGTGCGGCTCGACCACGAGGACCTCGGACCCGGAGAACTGGTCCGCCAGATCGTGGGCGATGTTCAGCGCGGGGGACTCGCGGAGGTCGTCGATGTTCGGCTTGAATGCCAGGCCCAGGGCGGCCACGACCGGAGCGCGGCCGGTCTCCTGCTGCACGTCGAAGGCCGCGGCCTTGACCTGGTCGATCACCCACTGCGGCTTGGCGTCGTTGATCTCGCGGGCCGCGCGGATGATGCGAGCGCTCTGGGGAGCGGCGTCCACGATGAACCACGGGTCAACGGCGATGCAGTGGCCGCCCACGCCCGGGCCGGGCTGCAGGATGTTCACGCGCGGGTGGTGGTTGGCGAGCTCGATGAGCTCCCAGACGTCGATGCCCTGCTCGGAGCAGATCACGGACAGCTCGTTGGCGAAGGCGATGTTCACGTCGCGGAAGGAGTTCTCCACGAGCTTGGCCATCTCCGCGGTCCTGCAGTCGGTGAGCAGGATCTCACCCTTGCAGAAGGTCCGGTAGAGCGCCTCGGTGCGCTGCGCGGCCTCCGGGGTGGATCCGCCGACGATGCGGTCGTTGGTGACGAGCTCGACCATCACGCGGCCCGGGAGCACGCGCTCCGGGCAGTGGGCGAAGTCGAGGCCGGCCTCGCGCAGGTCCGGGCGCTCGGCGTAGATGACCTCGGCCATGTGCTCGGTGGCGCCGGGGGGCGAGGTGGACTCGAGGATGACCAGCTCGTCGCCGGTCAGCTGCGGGGCCAGACCGCGGGCGGCGGCCTCGATGTAGCTCAGGTCCGGGACGTGGTCGCCCTTGAAGGGGGTCGGCACGGCGACGATGTAGGCATCGGCCTTCGGAGTCTCCTTGGAGGCGGAGAGCATGTCCTTGTCCACGGCGCGCTTGACGAAGTCGGCCAGGTCCGGCTCGACGAAGGGCACTCGACCCTCGTTGACGGCGTCGACGGTGCGGTCGCTGACGTCGACGCCGTGCACCTTCACGCCGTTCTCGGCGAGGATGGCGGCGGTCGGCAGGCCGATGTAGCCGAGCCCGATGACGGCAACGCTCTGGATCTCAGACATCCGTGGTGTTCCTCTTCCTGTCTATGGGAGTCACGCGACCCCGATCGCTGCGCCTGGGCGCACGACGTGTCAGGGGTCACCGGCCAGTATACGGTTCGGCCCTGTCCCCGGCGGCATGCCCGGATGTGATCTCCGCGTACATCTGGACGTAGCGGCGGGCGTTCGCGGCCCAGGTCCGCTCCGCCAGCACCCACGCGCGCGCGTCTGCGCCCAGTGCGCGCCGCCGGGCACCGTCCGTGAGGACCGCGTCGAGGGCCTCCGCCCAGGCCTCGGGGTCCTCGGCGGGGACGAGGACGCCGGTCTCCCCGTCCCGCACGATCTCCCTGAGCGCAGGCAGGTCGGAGACCAGGACTGCGCGCGCGGACGCCATGGCCTCCAGAGGCTTCATCGGGGTGACCGAGCGGGTCACGGTGGTGTCCTTTCGGGGGACGCAGAACACGTCCAGGGCACGGTGACAGGTCGGGGCAAGACTGCGGTCCACGCGGCCGAGCAGGTCGACGCGGTCGCCGATCCCCAGCTCATCGGCCAGGCGCCGCAGCCCCGGCAGCGCCGTGCCGTCTCCGGCGACGAGCAGGCGGAGGCGGGGACGGGAGGCGGTCAGCAGGGCGACGGCACGCACGAGGTCGTCGAGCCCCTCGTAGGGGACCACCGAGCTGACCGTCCCCACGTACTCCGCGTCCGGGTCCAGGCCCAGGCTGCGTCGCGCCTGCGCGGCGTCTCCGGACGGGTCGAGGAAGGCCCCGCCCACGGCGTTCGGGCTCAGCACGATGCGGTCGGGGTCGACACCGTCGGCGGCGACCCGGGCCCGCATGGTCTCGGCCAGGGTCACGACCGCGTCCGCGGAGCGGACGGCGTCGGCCTCGCGGGCGGTGAAGAGCCGGTACCGCACCGAGGACAGCGCGGCGGTCCCCCGGGTGGAGGCCCAGGTGTCGGCGAGCTGGCCGCGCACCTCGTAGACCCAGGGGATCCCCACGGCCTCCGCGACGGCACGGACGACGACGGCATTGACCCAGTGGGTGGTCGTGTGCAGGACGGCGGGACGCCGTTCCAGCACGAGGGCCAGGAGCTCCTCAGCGTTCTGCTGGAGGCGTCGGTCGAAGCCCGGCAGGAGCCTCGGCGCCAGCAGACGGTGGTAGCGGATCCCGTCGACCTCGTCCCGGTCGGCCGCCTGGAGCACGCCGGTCTGGACCGGCCACCCGAGTCTCGTGACGGCCTCGGGGTCCCACCCGCAGTCGCGCACGGCCAGCATCAGGCTGTGGGACCGCTGCGCATAGCCGGAACCGGTGTGCGGCAGGGAGTTGGTGAGCACGAACAGCACCCGGTCCGCGACCGGTCGGTACGGCGCGCCCGGGGTCTGCAGGGTCGGGATCCACCCCTCCATCGCCCGCAGCTCCGAGCCGAGCCGCTCGCGGACTGCCCTCTCGCGCGCAGAACCGCCCAGGACGGCCACGGCCTGCCGCATCCGGCCGTGATACCAGTGCGAACGGGCACGGGCCGCCGCCCATCCGGGCGTGGCGGAGGATGTCGTCGCGAGGATCTGCTCGGCCCCGTCGGGGCGGTCGGCGGCGAGGAGGACGTCGGCCAGGCGCACCCGGGTCACCGGGTCCGCGCCGTGCGTCCGGGGGCTGCGCAGGACCTGGTCGACCAGCTCTTCGAGCTCTTCTGTCCGCCCCCCGGCGGCGAGGGCGACGGCGGCGGGCACCGGCAGGCCCGCGGAGCAGCCGGCTCCCCAGGCCCCCAGGCGCATCCGCACGGCGGGCGGGAGGCGGCGCGAGATCTGCAGGGCGAGGACGACCGGATCGTCGCGGACATGGTCCACGGCGGTCGTCGCGGCCAGCAGTGCGTTGGAGACGAGGCGTCGCACGGACGGGGACATGGGGCTCCTCGGGGTGACGGGACGGTTCCTGAAGGCTCAGATCCGCGGCCGGGAGGACAGGCCGCGGCGCCGGAGGACGGTGCGCGAGAGCAGCTCGGCGTAGCGGTGGCCGATGGTGCTCAGGTCGGCGTGGCTCGCCACCCAGCCGCGGGCTGCGCCCGTGGTCCGGGTCGACGCGGGGTCGGCCCACAGCGCCTCGAGGTGCGCGACGAGGTCGTCCACCGTGGGACCGACGACGTCTCCTCCACCGGCGGCCTCGACGACTGCGGCCGCCTCCCCCTGGACCTGGGCCGTGACGTGCCGGCCGATGGAGAGCAGCTCGTAGGTCTTCGACGGCACGGTGTGGAGGAAGCTCGCCCAGTCCGGGCGCAGGCACACCATCACCGTGTCCGCCCAGGCGTAGTGCTCTCGGGCGGCCTGCCCGTGGACCGCGTCGAGCATCTCGACGGGTTCGCCCCGCCTGCGGTTGAGCGCGAGGAGTTCCTCGCGTCGGGTGCCCGAGCCGACCATGCGGACACGCACCCCTGGCGCGCACGAGCGCAGGCGTGCGGCGGCCTCGACCAGTCGCTCCAGTCCCTGCGACTCACCGTGGTTGCCCAGGTAGAGGACGTGGAGCTCGCCCGGACGGCGGTCCCGGGGAGGCAGGACGGGGATGGCGTCCAGCGCCACGCCGTTGCCGAGGGTCTCGACGCAGGCGATGCCGCGTGCACGGAGGGTCTCGGCGAACCCTGCGGTGACGGTCACCACGAGGTCTGCACGGCGCTGGGCGCCTCCGACGATGCGCTCCATGAGCCGCCCCAGTGGTCCGCTGCGCAGGCCGGCGTCCCGGGCGAGGTCCGGCCAGGCGTCGCGCATCTCGAGGACCAGGGGCAGGCGCCGCAGCACGGCGAGCGCCCGGCCGGCGACGACGGTCGGCAGTGCAGGCACGGTGGCCACGACGACGTCGGGCCGGGTGGCGGCCAGCCCGAGCGGGATGCTCTGGATGGCGTGGATCACGGCGTCGGCGAACCGCGCGTTGCGCCCGCCGGACTCGGCGCGCCGTGAGCGCGTGCGCAGGACGGTTTCGCCGTGTTCGCCCCGTTCGCTCCGCGCGGCGTGGTCCGGGGCTCCGGGGGCGAGGACCGTCACGGACCAGCCTTCGGCGACGAGTCCGCGCACGATCGCCTCCCACCGCCGGGCCGGCGGCGTGGCCTCCGGGGCGTAGGAATGGGTCAGCAGAAGGACCCTCGGGGCCGTCTCGCGGTCAGCCACAGGGGTCCTCCACGGCGGGCACGGGAGCAGGGGTCGCCGGCGCGGGGCTCGACGCGCCGTCCGAGGAGGAGGGCGCGGCGGACTCGGAGGCGCGGCGCTCGGCCCTGCGGCGCTCGGCCGCTTCCTTCTCCTCGCGCTCCACCTCGCGGAGGTAGCCTCCGAGGTCGTCGCGCGCGTAGGCGGCCTTGAGCCGGTCGAGCTGCTGCTCGTCCGGGAGGACGACCTGCTGGCCGGACTCCTCGACGGCACCGCCGGCGTTGGGGATGGTGAACATCTCGACGTCGTCGCTGCCGATGGACCGCAGGTCCCAGCCGTATCCGGCCACCCGGCGCGAGTCGAGTCCTTCGTCCACCGTCAGGTGGCGGGAGAGGGTGGAGACCACGTCCATGGTGCGACGGGGGTCGGCGAGCACGTCGACGCTGAGGAACCGGTCGAGCGCGCCGAACACGACGCGCTGCTGGTTCTCGACGCGGGTGAGGTCGCCGCGGGCGAAGGCGTGCCGCTCGCGCACGTACCGCAGCGCCGCGGTGTCCTGGAGCAGGATCTCGCCGCGGGGGAAGTAGCTGGGGTTCCTGACACCGGACGAGAAGGCCGTGGGGTTGCAGACGGACACGCCGCCGAGGGCCTCGGTGACGCCGCGGAAGCCCTGGAAGTCGATCTCGACCAGGTGGTTGACCTCGATGTCCAGCAGCTCCTCTACCGTGTCCACGGTCAGTTCATAGCCGCCCTTGGCCAGGGCCGAGTTGATCTTGCCCTTCCCATGGCCAGGGATGTCGACGTAGAGGTCGCGGAGGATCGACATGACGTAGACGCCGCTGCGGTCCTCCGGGATGTGGACCACCATCATGGTGTCCGAGCGCTCCCCCTCCACGTCGGGCGAGCCCTCCTCGCCGCGAGAGTCGGAGCCGAGCAGCAGGACGGTGACCGCTCCACCCTCGCCGTCGGTGACGTTGGGCGCGGAGACGGTGCGGCGGTTGTCGTCGTAGCTGCGTGCCAGAGCTCCGGCGTACAGTGCGACCAGCACGAGAGCGACCACCACGACGGTCGCCAGGGCCCCGAGCACCCAGGGCCAGCGGCGCCGCCGGCGGCGGTCCGGCTCGGCGTGCCGGTCGCTGAGCTCGTCGAGCTCTGCGGGCTCACGGGAGGTCACCGGCATCTCTCCTGTCGTACGGGCGGGGGCTGGGAATCAGTGTAGGCGGGCGTGGTGCCCCTCAGGTGCGCGGACGCGGCTGGCAGCGGCGGCAGCGATGGGAGGAGCGGCCCATGAAGGCCTCCCGTACGATCACCCCGTCCCGCCCTTCGTCCCGGCAGCGGGGGCAGGGCTCCCCTGTCCGACCGTAGGCGTTGAGCGACCGGGCGAAGTATCCCGAGCGGCCGTCCACGTTGACGTAGAGCGCGTCGAAGCTGGTCCCGCCGACGGCGAGGGCCCGTTCCATGACGGTGGCGGCTGCGGTGAGCACAGCGTGTCCCTGGGCCCGGGACAGGGTCGCGGTGCGTCGTTCGGGGTGCAGACGCGAGGCCCAGAGGGCCTCGTCGGCGTAGATGTTGCCGATCCCGGAGACGAGGGACTGGTCCAGCAGCGCCCGCTTGAGCCGGGTGCGCGAGCGGCGCCAGCGGTCGTGGACCGCGTCCGGATCGAACTGCCGGTGGAGGGGGTCGAGCGCGATGTGGGCGGCCGTCGTCGGGATCCGCTCGCCGGTCGCCGGGTCGGTGACGAGGCGGTCCAACCACCAGCCGCCGAAGATCCTCTGGTCCACGAAGCGCAGCTCCGCCTCCCGGCCGTCGGCGGCGATGACGGGCAGACGCAGTCGGAGGTGGGGCGGATCCGGGCGTGTCGCGTCGTCGACCCTCACCTGACCGGACATGCCCAGATGCACGACGACGGCCGCCTCCCCCGCCTCGGCCAACGGGATCCAGAGGAACTTGCCGCGGCGCATCGGCGCCCCCAGCAGACGGCCGTCCAGAGCCGCCCGGAGCGACTCCTCGCCGCCGGGCGAGCGGCGGAGGCTGCGGGGGTCGAGCACATCGAGGCGGCCGGCGTGGGCGCCGGCCGTGAACGGGAGGAGTCCGCGGCGGACGACCTCCACCTCGGGCAGCTCAGGCATCGCCTGATCAGTCCCGTGCGGTCGGCAGGTCGGCCTCGAGCCGCGCCCAGGACTCGGCCGCGGCGTCGCGTTCAGCCTGCTTCTTCGAGGAGGCGACGGCGGAGGCGTACTCGGTGCCGCCGACCCACAGGGTGGCCCGGAATCGCGGGTCGTGCGCCGGGCCCTGCCCGACGATCTCGTAGCGCACGTCACCGAGGGAATGTCGGGAGGCAGCCTCGGCCACCTTCGTCTTCCAGTCGGTGCCGGCACGGGCGATCTGCGGGTCGTCCAGCAGGGGCAGCACGTGGCGGTGCACGAGGGCCGCTGCGGCGACGGGGCCGTGGTCGATGTAGGCGGCGCCGATCAACGCCTCGAAGGTGTCCGCGAGGATGGAGTCCTTGTCCGCGCCACCGGTGCGGCGTTCGCCCTCGCCGAGGCGGATGTGGGCCCCCACTCCGAGCCCGCGGCACACGTGGGCGAGCGCATGGGTGGAGACGATCGACGCCCGGCGGCGGGCCAGGTCGCCTTCGGAGAGGGCCGGGAAGGACTTGAAGAGGTGGTCGGTGACCACGTACCCGAGGACGGCGTCCCCGAGGAACTCGAGGCGCTCGTTGGTCGGCAGGCCGCCCTGCTCATAGGCGAAGGAACGGTGGGTCAACGCCAGTTCGAGCGTCTCGGACGTGATCGTCACGCCGAGACGCTCGAACAGCGGGTCGGAGTCAGGCGCCGCGTGGCGCCCCTGCCGCGGGGAGGCGGGCGCCATCTCAGGCGTCGGCGACCTTGCGGCCCTTGTACTCGAAGAACAGCGGGGTGCCTGCGGAGTCGGTCTTCAGCTCGGCCTGGTGCGGCAGACGGTAGGAGACACGACCGTTCTCGACGGACTTGATCAGGGTCGGGGCCTGGGCCTTCCACTGGGAACGGCGGGCACGGGTGTTGGCACGGGACATCTTCCGCTTCGGGACTGCCACGACTATCTCTCTTCTGTCTCGGGGGTGGAGGTCTGTTCGGTCTCCGCGAGGGCGGCCAGGGCCGCCCAGCGGGGATCCACTCGCTCGTGGCCGTGCCCTTCGGGCGCGTCCTCGAGCCGGATGCCGCAGTCGGCGCACAGCCCTTCGCAGTCCGGTCGGCAGACCGGCTGGAACGGCAGGGCCGTGACCACGGCATCGCGGAGCACGGGCTCCAGGTCGATCGTCTCGTCGACGACCGCCTGCTGGTCCTCGTCGTCCGTCTCGGACGGGTCGGTCAGGTAGAGCTCCTGCAGGTCGACGGTGAAGCCGACCTCGAGCGGGTCGAGACAGCGGGCGCACTCGCCGCGCAGCTCGACGTCCGCCGTCCCCGTGACGAGGACGCCCTCGTGCACGGACTCCAGGCGGATGTCCACGTCCACGGGATCCCCGGCGGGGACGCCGAGGACGGGGATGGACAGCCCCTCGGGGGCGGGCCACTGCTCAGCGACCTCACGCTGGAGGCCCGTGCTGTGCAGCAGGTCCTTCACCGAGATGACCCACGGGGAGGCGGCGTCGCGGTGCGGTGCACTCATCTGCTGACGCTCCTCTCGTCTCGTGGGGCAGACCGTACCCCGGGCACACCGGTGCCCAGGGAGAACCGACTGTCCATCATAACCGGTCGCGCGAGCTCGCGGCAACGCGGCACGCTCAGAGGTCGGCGCTGAACTCCTTGAGCCAGGCGGTCATGTCCGCGCCGAGTTCGGGGTGGGCCGTGGCGAACTCCACGACGGCCTGCAGGTAGCCGAGCTTGTCGCCGGTGTCGTAGCGACGGCCCCTGAAGACCACGGCGTGCACGCCGTAGCCCTCGCCGTCGCCGGCGGCGAGGGTCTGCAGGGCGTCGGTCAGCTGGATCTCGCCGCCGCGGCCCGGGGGAGTCCGGTCCAGGACGTCGAACACCGCCGGATCCAGCACGTAGCGGCCGATGACGGCGAGGGTGGACGGGGCATCCTGCCGGGCCGGCTTCTCCACCAGCCCTGTGACGCGGACGACGTCCTCCTCGCCCTCCACCGCCTCGACGGCTGCGACGCCGTAGGAGGAGACGGCCTCCTCCGGCACCTCCATGAGGGCCACCACGGAGCCGCCGTAGCGGGCCTGCACCTCGAGCATGCGCTCCAGCAGCGCGTCCTCGGAGTGGATGATGTCGTCCCCGAGCAGCACGGCGAAGGGCTCCTGGCCGACATGGCGCCGGGCGCAGGCGACCGCGTGGCCGAGGCCGAGGGCCTGACCCTGGCGGACGTAGTGCATGTCACCGACGAGGTCCGACTCGCGGATCATCTCGATGCGACGGGTGTCGCCCTTCCTCTCCAGAGTCGCTTCGAGGGCCGGGTGACGGTCGAAGTGGTCCTCCAGGGCGCGCTTGTTGCGGCCTGTGATGACGAGGATGTCGTCCAGGCCCGCGGCCCGGGCCTCGCGCACGACATACTCGATGGCTGGGCGGTCCACGACCGGCAGCATCTCTTTGGGCATCGCCTTGGTGGCCGGCAGGAAGCGCGTGCCGAGGCCGGCGGCCGGGATGACGGCCTTGCAGGCGCGGCGGGCGGAGTCCGGAGCAGACATGGTTCCCCTTCCAGGCGGCCGGGTGCCGCCGTCGAGTTCGGGTGCGGTGGTCTGTGTCGAGTCTATGCGAGCGCGGATGACGCGCCGATGAGAGGGCCTCAGCCCACGAACCGCTGCATCACGGCGGTCGGGACGAACTCGGACACGTCGCCGCCGAGGCCGTGCACCTCCTTGATGAGCGAGGAGGACAGATGCGTGTAGCGGGGATCAGCGGAGAGGAAGACCGTCTCGATACCCGTCAGATGGTGGTTCATCGTGGCCATCGGCTGCTCGTACTCCAGGTCCGTGCCGTTGCGCAGCCCCTTGACGATGGCGTTCGCGCCGGCCTCGCGGCAGAACTCGGCCAGCAGCCCGACGCCCATGGGTCTGACCACGACGCCCGCCAGGGACGAGAAGGTGGACTCGACCATCTCGATGCGCTCCTCCATGGAGAAGCGGTAGGTCTTCGCCGGATTCACGGACACGGCCACGACGACCTCGTCGAAGAGGTTGGCCGCACGCGCGATGACCTCCACGTGGCCGTGGTGGAGCGGGTCGAAGGATCCGGGGCAGACGGCTCTGAGCATGGATCCAACCTATCCCACGTGCCCGGAGCGTTCAGTACAGTCGAGCCCATGGCACCCCCGTCGTCCCACGATGTCCACACCCCGTCCGCCGACGCCCCTGCCCCACGCTGGCGGGCGACGGCGGAGGCCGCCGGCCTGCTGAGGCACGGCGTCCCCGCGCCGACGGTCTTCGAGACCATGACGTCCCTCGCCCTCGAGCACGACGCCGTGAACCTGGGCCAGGGGTTCCCGGACCAGGACGGGCCGGACGAGCTGCTCGCCCTGGCCGCCGATGCCGTCCGCACCGGCTCCAACCAGTACGCGCCGGGCACCGGCTCCCCCGCCCTCCGGCAGGCCGTCGCCGAGCACCGCCGCCGCCACTGGGGTGTGGACGTGGACCCGGACACGCAGGTGCTCGTGACCACCGGCGCCACCGAGGCCATCGCCGCCGCGGTCCTCGCGTTCGTCTCCCCGGGCGACGAGGTCGTCACGGTCGAGCCCTTCTACGACGCCCACGCCGCCACGATCGCCCTGGCCGGCGGCCGCCACGTCACCGTCCCTGTGGGCCCGCCGTCCTTCCTCCCGGACCCGGACGAGGTCGCTGCGGCCTTCACGGACCGCACCCGCATGCTCATCCTCAACACGCCGCACAACCCCACCGGAGCCGTCTACCCTCGGCCGCTGCTCGCCCGCCTGGTGGCCCTCTGCGCGGAGCGGGACGTCCTCGTGCTCACGGATGAGGTCTACGACCACCTGGTCTTCGACGGCGAACACGTGACCGGCCGCGCCGTCCCGGGTGCCGAAGACGTGGTGCTCACGGCGTCGTCGGCCGGCAAGTCGCTGGCGGTCACCGGCTGGAAGGTCGGCTGGCTGACGGGTCCGGCGGACCTCGTCGCCGCGGTGAGGGCCGTGAAGCAGTACCTGACGTTCTCCTCCGGGCCGGCGTACCAGCTGGCGGTCGCCGAGTACCTGCCCCGCGCGGACGCCTATCTGGCCGAGCAGCGTGAGCGCTACCGCGCCGGACGAGACCTGCTCGTCTCCGGTCTCCGTGCCGCCGGGCTGGACCCGGTGGTGCCACAGGCCGGCTACTTCGTCACGGTGGACCTCTCCCCGTGGGGAGTGGAGGATGCCCGGGCCGCCGCCGAGGACTGGATCCGCACGGCCGGGGTCTGCTCCATCCCGGTCTCGGCCCTGTGTCGCGCGGACGGCGACACCATGCGCTCCTGGCTCCGCCTCGCCTTCTGCAAGGACGCCTCGGTCATCGGCGAGGGCATGGACCGCCTGGTCCGGCACGCGGCCTCGCTGCGCGGCTGAGCCCGCCTCCTTTCCGACGACGGCCCCTCGGCCCCGGCCTCTGCCTCCCCCGGTCTCGTGGCCAGGCGGCGACCGCCTGGGCCGAGGCGCCGTCGTCGTGGTGGCAGGCCCGGAGGGCCGGGGTGCCCGACGGCCACGGCTCAGCGCACGTCCTGCCAGAAGTAGAGCGCGGTCTCGCCGTAGGTGCGCACGTCGACCTCCTCGAGCCCCTCGGGACGGGTCGGCGGCGCGCTGCGTGCGGAGCGCTCGAGCACGAGCAGCCCTCCGGGGGTCAGTGACGCGGCCGCCGACACGAGGACGCCGTCGAGTTCCGGGCCGTCGAGCGGGTAGGGAGGATCGGCCAGGATGAGGTCGGCCTCCGTCCGCCGCGCGAGGAAGCGCTCGACCGACTGGCCGAGGGCTGTGCCGGCACGCCGGCCGAGGGCCCGGTTGACGGCATCGGTGTTGCGGCGGCAGACCTCGAGCGCCGTCCGGTCCCGCTCCACGAGGGTGGCGGAGCGGGCGCCGCGGCTGAGGGCCTCCAGGCCCAGTGCGCCGGAGCCGGCGTAGAGGTCGAGCACCACCGTGTCCTCGCACCAGTCGCGGGACTGGAGCCAGGAGAAGAGGGCCTCCTTGGTCCGGTCCGTGGTCGGACGGGTGTCTGAACCACGGACGGAGGCCAGGGGCATGCCGGAGGCGGCGCCGGCGATGATGCGGCTCATGGCAGGTCGGTCATCCCTTCTCGGCGTAGTCGGCTGCGTGGGCGTGGGCCGCCTCCCAGCGCCGGACCTCCGCGACGGCACCGGGCCAGCCCTCGAGGCCGGCGTCCGCGGTGAGCGCGGCGGAGACCGCGTGGGCGGCCAGGGAGACGAGGCCGGCGTCCGCCACGACGTCCAGGTGGGCCAGACCGGACTGCATGCCGGACTGGGCCGCGCCGAGCACGTCGCCGACGCCGCGGCTGCGCAGGTCCTCCTGCGCGATGAGCATGCCGTCGTCGGTCCGCTCGAGGACCTGGAGCCGGTCGAGCGAGGGGTGTCCGTCCGGCAGGCGGGTGACGAGCAGACACACGGCGGGGTCGGGACCGCGGCCGATGCGGCCCCGGAGCTGGTGGAGCGTGGAGAGGCCGAAGTCCTCGGCGTCCAGGACGGCCATGACGGTGGCGTTGGGGACGTCCACACCGACCTCCACCACGGTGGTGGCCACGAGGACGTCGGTCTGTCGCTCCGCGAACGCGCGCATGGCGTCCTCCTGCTCCGCCTGGTCCATGCGGCCGTGGACCATGTCCAGGCGCACGCCGGACAGGGCCGGCAGGTGCTCCAGGCGGCGGACCATCTCCTCCACATTGGCATGGGCGGGGTCCCCGGGGTCCGGGTCGATGCGCGGGCAGACCACGAACGCCTGGTTCCCCGCGGCCACGTGCTCGGCGATCAGCTCCCACACGCGGGCGATGATCCGCGGACCATGGGCCATGCGGGCCACGTGGGTGGACACGGGCTGCCGACCGCGCGGCAGACCGCGCAGGACGGTGAGGTCCAGGTCGCCGAAGACGGTCATGGCCACCGACCGCGGGATGGGCGTGGCGGACATGACGAGCAGGTGGGTGCCGGGGTTGGCCTCGCGCAGGGATTGGCGCTGGTCCACGCCGAAGCGGTGCTGCTCGTCCACCACGGCCAGACCGAGGTCGAAGAAGCCCACCGTGGAGGAGAGCACGGCGTGCGTGCCCACGACGATGCCCGCCTCCCCCGAGGCCAGCTTGAGCAGGGCCTGCCGCCGCTCGGCGGTGCGCTGGGAGCCGGTGAGCAGCACGACCTCGGTGGCGGGTCCGTCCGCGGCGGCGAGGGTGCCGCCCTCGGCCAGCTCGCCCATCAGGGCCAGCAGGCTGCGGTGGTGCTGCTGGGCGAGGACCTCCGTGGGGGCGACGAGGGCTGCCTGCCCCCCGGCGTCGACCACCTGCAGCATGGCGCGCAGCGCGACGACGGTCTTGCCCGCTCCCACATCCCCCTGGAGCAGCCGGCTCATGGGCTCGCTGGAGTCGAGGTCCGCGGCGATCGCGGCGCCGACCTCCTCCTGGCCCTCGGTGAGCGCGAAGGGCAGCCGGGCGTCCAGCGCCTCGAGCAGTCCGCCGGGCCGCAGCGGGCGCGCGGTGGCCGGAACAGTGCGGGCATCGGCGCGGCGCACGGCCAGGGACGCCTGGACCACGCAGGCCTCGCGCAGGGCCAGCGCCCGGCGGGCCGGGCCCACGTCGGCGAGCTCCGCCGGGGTGTGCAGGTCGCGATAGGCCTGATCGATGGGCGGCAGCGGCGCGGGCAGGTCCAGCTCGGCGGCGGCGCGGGCGCGCAGGTCATCGGTGAGGACCTCGGGCACGGCGGACCAGTCCACCGCGTCCAGGACGGTCATCACCGCGGTGCGGACGACCCAGCTGGGCAGCTTGCCGGTGGCGCGGTAGAGGGCGAGGGGGCGCAGGTCGGCCTCGGTGGCCTCGGCGTCGTCGGCCAGGAGCGTGAAGTCCGGGTTGTTCAGGGTCACCCGGTCCCGGTAGACCGTGGTCTTTCCCTGGAACATCGCACGCCGTCCCGGCACGAGGCGGCGTCGGGCGTCGTGGCCGTTGAAGAAGGCCATGGACAGGGACGCCCCGGGGCCGGCGGGGGTGTCCGGGTCCGCCACGGTCACGTCCACGATGAATCCGCTGCGGCTGCGCATCCGGCGGGTGGTGACGGAGCGCACCTCGGCCACGACGGTGACCTCGGCGTCGATCGGCAGCTGGGCGATCCGGGTCAGCTCGCCGCGTTCGATCCAGCGCCGCGGGACGTGGTCGAGCAGCCCGCCGACGGTGGTGATCTTCAGCTCGCGGGCGATCCGGTCCGCCGTCTTGCCGCCGAGGACGCCGGACAGCGGCAGGTCGAACGGGTGGGTGGCCGCGCCGACGCCGGCCTCAGCGCCCGCCATGGGCATGGGCGTGGTCGTCGTGGCCGCCGGTCAGGTCGCTGACGCGCAGGTCCTGCGGCTCGCCGGCCTCGTGCAGCAGCGACTCGACGGCCTCCGCTTGAGGCACATGCACGTGCACGCGCCACGGGACGGGGCTCTGGGAGTCCTCCCCGCGGCGTGTCGGCGCCACGATGACCGAGTCTCCGACCTCGGTGAGCCGGTGGCGGAGCGTGGCCGCTCCGATGGGGTCGAGCTCGATCGTGCACATGACCTCGACGCCGCCCTCGGCGCCCGCGGCCTCGGCGGTGATTCCCTCCGCATAGCCGTGCAGGCCCTCGGTGAGCTCGGTGTCCGGGTCCTCGTCCAGCATCACGGCGCGCAGCGCCTCGAAGACGAGGAGCAGCCCGACGGCGCCCGCGTCCACGACCGCGGCCCTGCTGAGCTCGTCCAGTTGCCACTCGGTCGCCTCCACGGCCGTCCGGGCATCGCGCACGCAGGCGCTCACCGTCTCCTCGAGCACGGCCCTCGTCTCGACCGGCCGGTCCTCTGCGACGGCTCGGCGCAGGGTCTGCGCGACGCTCTGCCGGACGACGCCCAGGACGGACAGCATCGTGCCTTCCCTGGGGTCGGACAGGGCCGTCCGCGCCGCGGTGTCCGCCCGGTGCAGGGCCGCCGCCAGCGCCGGTGCGGTCAGGGCCTCCAGGCCGCGCAGCGGATCCGCCATCCCTGCCACCATGACGGCCAGGAGGGTGCCGGAGTTGCCCTGCGCGGAGGACAGCGCCGCGGCTCCGGCGCGCGCGAGCGTGGCACCGATGTCCACGGGGCCGTCCTCCTGGCAGTCCACGGCGGCGTGGGCGGCAGCCATGGTCGCGTGCATGTTGCTGCCGGTGTCCGCGTCCGGCACCGGGAAGACGTTGAACGCGTTCAGCCGTTCGGCGGCCTGCCCGAGCAGCTGTTCGGAGCAGGCCAGCCAGCGGACGATGCGCGGGGGCCTGGGGGTGTGCGTCACTGATCGAGCACCTCGTCCAGAGTGCCGGTGCGGATGCCCTCGCCGATGCGGCGGATGGAGGCCCAGTCCGGCCACACGACGGCCTGATCGCCGGCCCATCCCGCGCCCAGGGTCGGCACGGTGCTCACGTTGATGTCGTCGCTTCGGACGTTGCGCATGGACCAGGCCAGATCGAACAGCCTGCCCGAGTCGAGGCTCTCGTCGAACGTCAGGTAGGGGGCGAGCGCGTTGACCGAGTTCCGCACGGAGTTGGGGTCCGTGAGGGTCGTGCGGGACATGGCCTTGGTGATGATCGCCTTCACCAGGCGCTGCTGGTTCTCCACGCGGGAGTAGTCGCCGTCGCCGAAGGCGTAGCGCTCGCGGGCATAGACGATGGCCTCCTCGCCGCTGAGGTGGATGTTGCCCTCAGCGAAGGAATGGCGCCCGCTGGTGAAGGCCCGCGGGTTGTACAGATCGACGCCCCCGAGGGCGTTCACCAGGTCGCGGAAGCCGACCATGTCCACGGCGACCACGTGGTCCACGCGGGCCTGGAACATGTTCTCGATCGTGGAGACCGCCAGCGGCACGCCGCCGAGCTGGTATGCGGCGTTGAGCTTGCGGTCGCCGTGCCCGCGGATCGGCAGCCAGGTGTCACGCATGATGGACATGACCTGGATGTTCTCCCGGTCGCCGGGGACGTGGACCCACATCATGGTGTCGGAGCGGCCGATGCCGGTGATGCGGGCGATGTCCGTGTCCTCGCCGTCCGTGAGATCGCCGGAGTCGGCGCCCAGCAGCAGGAAGTTCACGGCCTTGCCGTCGATCTCCTCGTCTGAGCTGGAGGCCTCCGGGCCCTGGACATCGCCGGGGCCGGTGGCCTCGGGCATCACCACGGAGCCGTTGTTCCCGCCTGCTTCGGCTCCGCCGGAGCCCTCGGAAGTGCCGCCGCCGGAGCCGTCCTCCGCCCCGTCGCCGCGGCCCTGCCCCGCACCGCCGCCGAACTGCGGGCGCAGGGACTCCTCGGGGAACACGCTCCCCTCGAACTTCTTGACGTCGTCCACGGTCTTCGCGATCCCGCCCACGTAGACGGCCACCACGGCGCCGGCCGCGATGAGCGCCAGCAGCAGCACGCCGACGACCACCATGAGGCCACGGCGGCGCCGGCGCGGACGCCGCCCGGTGTTCGGTTCGGTCGTCTGCTCAGTGGAATGGCTCACGTGGTGCGCTCCTGGGGCTCGGGAGGTCATGGCCGCGCTCCCGTGGCGCGGACGTGTCAGGAATACGCCTCCATGCTAGCGGCCGTTCCCGAGACTAGACTGGACGTCGTGCGTCCCCTCCCCGCCTCCAACGCCCGGGCCGGCCTCGTCCTGGCCGGCGTCGTCCTGCTCGTCTCCGGCTGTGCGGACGGCCGCATCGCCTCCGTCTCCGCGGCCGAGAACGCGGCAGACCCGGCCTGCGCCCCGGCGATGATCGCCATGCCGGACGAGATCGGCGACCACTCGCTCCGTCCCACGGACAGCCAGGCCACCGCGGCCTGGGGCGATCCCGCCGCCGTCGTCCTGCGCTGCGGCGTGGAGCCGCCGGCACCCACCACGGATCAGTGCATCTCCGCCGAGGGCGTCGACTGGGTCGTCAGCGAGGAGGGCGAGAACTGGCGGATCACCACCTACGGCCGCTCCCCCGCCGTGGAGGTGCTGTTCGCCCAAGATCGGGTCAGCTCCGACAGCGTCATGGTCACCCTCGCCTCGGCGGTCGGCCGCATCCCGGCCGAGCGCGGCTGCGTGAACCTGCAGGACGCCGACGAGGTCGGCTGAACCGACGTCGAGGCGCTCCATGGTGTACTGGAGCACTGACGCGGGTGCACCCCGGCACTGACGCGCTGATCACCGGTCCGACGTCCTGGGGACCGGTGCGGGTGCGCGGCCGTCGTCGTCCCGTCCTCCAGCGGAGGGATGCGGCCGGGCCGGTCCTCAGTGCAGGCCGGCGCCGCGCTCCAGGGCCAGCTCGACGAGCTCGGTGATCAGCTGCGAGTAGGGGATGCCGCTGCGCTCCCAGAGCGCCGGGTACATGCTGATCGGGGTGAAGCCGGGCATCGTGTTGATCTCGTTGATCACCCAGCGGCCGTCCGGGGTGTAGAAGAAGTCGCAGCGGGCCAAGCCGGCGCCGTCGATGGCCTCGAAGGCCCGCACGGCGAGCTCCTGCAGGCGTGAGATCTCCTCCTCCGGCATTTCTGCGGGGCAGGACAGCTGCGCGGCGTCGTCGTCCTGGTACTTGGCCTCGAAGTCGTAGAACTGGTGGTCGCCGGTCTGTTCCACCACCACGATCTCGCCGGGCAACGACGCGCGCGGGACGTCCGTGCCGTGGCCGTCCAGGACGGCGCACTCGATCTCCCGGCCGAGGATGCCTGCCTCCACGACGACGCGCGGGTCGAACCGGCGCGCCTCCTCCACGGCGGCGCGCAGCTCGGCGGGCTCGGCCACGCGGGTGATGCCGAAGGACGAGCCGGCACGCGCAGGCTTGACGAACAGCGGGTATTCGAGGGAGCCCGCGCGCTCCAGGGCGGAGTCGGCGTCGCGCTGCCAGTCGCGGTCCGTGATGGTCTCCCAGGGTCCGACTTCCAGGCCGGCGGCCTGGAAGGCGACCTTCATGAAGTGCTTGTCCATGCCGACGGCGGAGGCGAGCACGCCGCAGCCCACGGCCGGCAGGTTGAGCGTCTCGAACAGGCCCTGGACGGTGCCGTCCTCGCCGAAGGGACCGTGCAGCAACGGGAAGACGACGTCCACCCGACCCAGACAGGCTCCGTCGGCGTCCACGAGCTCGGTCGTGCCGTCCGAGGCCGCGCGCAGCGAGACCGGACGGATCGGCTCGGGGACCTCCGGCAGGGAGCCGTCGCGCAGGCTCCACTGCGTGGGGTCCATGTCCTCGACGGACCACAGGCCCGAGCGGGCGACACCCACCGGAACCGGCTCCCACCGTTCGGTGTCGATCTCGCGCAGGACGTTCGCCGCGGTCACGCAGCTGACGGGATGCTCGCTGGAGCGGCCGCCGAACAGCAGAAGGACGCGCGGACGCTCGGTGACGGCGGAGGTGGTCATGCGCGGTGTCCTTCCGATTTCAGGTTGCGGGAGAGCAGCAGGTCGGCCAGTGTCGCGACCTCGAGACGGCCGGACACGACTGCGTTGATGGCTTCGCTGATGGGCATCTCGACGTCGTGGCGGCGGGCCAGGTCGACCACGGCGGACACCGACTTGATGCCCTCGGCGGTCTGCTTCATCGAGGCGACGGCCTCGTCCACGCCCATGCCGGTGCCGATGAGGCGTCCCGCGCTGCGGTTGCGGGACAGCGGCGAGGCGCAGGTGGCGACGAGGTCGCCGAGACCGGCCAGGCCGGCCATCGTCTCCGGGCGGCCGCCCACGGCGATCGCCAGACGCGTGGTCTCGGCCAGGCCGCGGGTGATCACGGAGGCCTTCGAGTTGTCCCCCAGGCCCTGGCCGTCGCAGATGCCGACGGCGAGGGCGATGACGTTCTTGACGATGCCGCCGATCTCCACGCCCACGACGTCCGTGTTGGTGTAGGGGCGGAAGGTGCGCCCCGCGGTCATCGCGGCGATGGCCTCCGCGGTCTCCGCGGACTCGGATGCGACGACGGTGGCGGTCGGCTCGCCACGGGCGATCTCGAGGGCCAGGTTCGGACCGGACACGACGGCGAAGCGCTCCGGGGGCACGCCGAGCGCAGAGGCACACACCTGGGACGGACGCTCGCCGGTGCCGCGTTCGAGGCCCTTCACCAGGGAGACCACGATCGCGTCCTCGGCGATGGAGTCCTTGACGGTGGTGAGCGTCTCGCGGACGTGCTGGGCGGGCACGGCGACCACCACGACGGCGGCGTCGGTCACGGCCTGGTGGATGTCGGTCACCGCGGAGATGTTCTCCGGCAGATCGATGTCCGGCAGATACTCCGGGTTGCGATACCCCAGGGTGATGGCGTCCGCGATCTCCCGGCGGCGGGACCAGAGCACGATCCGGTCGGCACGGCGTCCTTCCGGGGAGGTGCTGGAGCCCATCACGGCGGCGAAGGCGGTGCCCCAGCTGCCGGCGCCGAGGACGGCGACGCGTCCGGGGCGGCTCACGCGGCGCCCTCGCGTCGGCCGGTGCGCATGTCCCACCTGCCGGCCGGCGGATGCTCGCCGCGGAGCTCGGCCACGAGAGCGGTGAGCGCGTCCATCATGCGGTCGGTCCCTGCCTTGAGGTCCTCCCGGGTGGGCCTGTGGCCACGCAGGTCGGACAGATCGACGGGCTCGCCGACCGCAATGCGCAGACGCTTGGGCGGGAACAGCGACGGCTTGCCCTTGTACGGCAGCACCTCCTGCGTGCCCCACTGGGCGACGGGCACGAGCGGAACACCGGTCTGCAGCGCCAGGCGCACGGCACCGGAGCGGCCGGTCATCGGCCAGCCCTCCGGGTCGCGGGTGACGGTGCCCTCGGGGTAGACGATGATGACACCGCCCTCCGTGAGGACGTCCCGCGCGGTGTCCAGGGACTTGGCGGCGTCCCCGCCGCGCTCCACGGGGATCTGGCGCAGGCCCGTGAGGATCTGCTGCAGCGGCGCGACCTTCCACAACTCGGCCTTCGCCAGGAACGTCGGCACCAGGCCCTGGTTGTAGACCATGTGGGCGATGTCCAGCGGATCGAGCTCGGAGATGTGGTTGGCCACGACGATCGCACCGGTCTTCGGCAGCCGCTCCGTGTGCAGCCACTGCTGGCGGGTCAGCAGGCGCATGGCGGGACGCACGATGGCCGCTGCCGCGGCGTAGCCTGCGCGGACGCCGAACGGTGCCCGCGAGCGCGGGGACTTCTCCCGGCGCGCCATCAGGACTCGTCCGAGAGCTCGACGTCCGCGCCGAGGGCGAGCAGCTTGTCCATGAAGTGCTCGTAGCCGCGGTTGATGATCTCCAGGCCGGTGGCCTTCGAGGTCCCCTCGGCCGCCAGGGCGGCGATGAGGTGGGAGAAGCCGCCTCGCAGGTCCGGGATGTCGAAGGTGGCGCCCTTGAGCCGGACCGGACCCGAGATCACGGCCGAGTGCAGGAAGTTGCGCTGGCCGAACCGGCACGGGATGGAGCCGAGGCACTCGCGGTGCAGCTGGATGGAGGCGCCCATGCGGACGAGGGCGTCGGTGAAGCCGAAGCGGTTCTCGTAGACCGTCTCGTGCACGATCGACACGCCCGTCGCCTGGGTGAGCGCCACCACGAGAGGCTGCTGCCAGTCGGTCATGAAGCCGGGGTGCACGTCGGTCTCGAGCACGAGCGGGTTCAGCTCACCGCCGGCGTGCCAGAAGCGGATGCCCTCGTCGGTGACGTCGAACTCGCCGCCGATCTTGCGATACGTGTTCAGGAAGGCGGTGAGGTCGCGCTGGGAGGCGTGGCGCACGAAGATGTCTCCCCCGGTGGCCAGGGCCGCCGAGGCCCAGGAGGCGGCCTCGTTGCGGTCCGGCAGGGCCGTGTGGTTGTAGCCGCGCAGCGTGGAGACGCCCTCGATGCGGATGGTGCGGTCGGTCTGGACCGTGATGATCGCACCCATCTTCTGGAGAACGGCGATCAGGTCGTGGATCTCCGGCTCGACGGCGGCGCCCTTGAGCTCGGTGATGCCCTCGGCCTTCACGGCGGTGAGCAGGACCTGCTCGGTGGCGCCCACCGACGGGTAGGGCAGCTCAAGCTTGGCGCCGTGGAGGCCCTTGGGAGCGGAGATGGAGATGCCGCCGGGGCGCTTGTCCACGACCGCGCCGAAGTTGCGCAGGACCTCGAGGTGGTAGTCGATCGGCCGGTCGCCGATCTTGCAGCCGCCGAGGTCCGGGATGAAGGCCTCCCCGATCGCATGCATCAGCGGGCCGCAGAAGAGGATCGGGATGCGGGAGTCGCCGGCGTGCGCGTCGATCTCCGCGGACTTCGCCTGCCTGACCCCGGCCGGGTCCATGGTGATGGAGCCGGCCTGGCTGTCCCAGTCGACGGTCACACCATGGAGCTCGAGCAGGGCGCTCACGACGTCGACGTCCTTGATCTCCGGGATGCTGCGGAGCACGGACGGGGTGTTGCCCAGCAGGGCGGCGACCATCGCCTTCGGCACCAGGTTCTTGGCGCCGCGGACGGTGACCTCTCCGGTCAGGGGCTTGCCGCCCTGGATCGTGAGCAACTTGGCCATAGCAGTGGTCCTCCCTCGCCGCGGGGTGGCGCAGCGTCGGTTCATGCCCACCGCCGGGCGGCGGGCCAGGTCTCTGCCAGCCGGGACGCGCGGGGGCGCCCGGGCCGGGAATCACCCTTCAGCATAGGCGGTACCGCCGGTCCCGACACAGTGGCGCCCCGCTCCGGCACGCAGTCCGCTGTGCGCGAATGGTCACACCGGACCGCGCCGGGCGGGGCGGTCCGTCCGGGACGGCTCCTCCGGGTGGACCGACTCGGGCCCGAGGGTGGACCGGCTCGGGCCCGGTCTGCGTCAGCTCGCGGCCGTGCGGGCCGGCAGGGTCGTCGGCTTGAAGTCCGGTCGCCCTGACTCGTAGGCGGCGATGGCCTCCTCCTCGCCGAGGGTGACGGCGATGTCGTCGAGCCCCTCGAGCAGGCGGTGCCGGGTCTCGTCGTCCAGCTGGAACGACGTGGTGAAGGAGCCACAGGTCACGGTGCGGGAGAGGAGGTCCACGGTGACGGAGGCGCCGGGCTGGTTCTCCAGCTCCTTCCAGATCCGCTCGATGTCCGCCGCCTCCACCTGAGCCGCCACGAGGCCCTGCTTGGCGGCGTTGCCGCGGAAGATGTCCGCGAAGCGCGGCGAGAGCACGGCGCGGAAGCCGTAGTCCTTGAGCGCCCAGACGGCGTGCTCGCGGGAGGAGCCGGTGCCGAAGTCCGGTCCGGCCACCAGCACGGTGCCGGCGGAGTACGGCTCGGTGTTGAGGATGAACTCCGGGTCCTGGCGCCAGCCTGCGAACAGGGCGTCGTCGAAGCCGGTGCGGGTGATCCGCTTCAGGTAGACGGCGGGGATGATCTGGTCCGTGTCCACGTTGGACGCGCGCAGCGGGACGCCGATGCCGGTGTGGGTGGTGAACTTCTCCATGGCTCAGGCCTCCTGGGGGACGCGGTCGAGGGCGGGCAGGTCGGACGGGCTCGCCAGACGGCCCAGCACGGCGGTCGCCGCGGCCACGACCGGCGAGACCAGGTGGGTGCGGCCTCCCTTGCCCTGGCGGCCCTCGAAGTTGCGGTTCGAGGTGGATGCGCAGCGCTCCCCCGGCTCCAGCTGGTCCGGGTTCATGCCGAGGCACATGGAGCAGCCGGCGAAGCGCCACTGGGCGCCGAAGTCCTCGAAGATGCGGTCGAGGCCTTCCTCCATCGCCTGCAGACGCACGCGGGCGGACCCCGGCACGACCATGACGCGCACCCCCTCGGCCTTCTTCCGCCCCTCCACCACGGAGGCGAAGGCGCGCAGATCCTCGATCCGGGAGTTGGTGCACGAGCCCATGAACACAGTGTCCACCGCGATGTCCTTCATGGCGGTTCCCGCCTCGAGGCCCATGTACTGCAGCGCCTTGGCGGCGGCGGCCTGCTCGTCCGGGTCGGAGAAGGACTCCGGATGCGGGACGGCGTCGTTCAGGCTGACGCCCTGGCCGGGGTTGGTGCCCCAGGTGACGAACGGCTCGAGCGCGTCCGCGTCGATCACGACCTCGGCGTCGAAGACGGCGTCCTCGTCGGTGCGCAGGGTCCTCCAGTGCTCGACGGCGGCGTCCCAGTCGGCGCCCTCGGGAGCGTGGGGGCGGCCCTTGATGTACTCGAACGTGGTGTCGTCCGGAGCGACCATGCCGGCGCGGGCTCCGGCCTCGATGGACATGTTGCAGATGGTCATGCGCGCCTCCATGGAGAGGGCGCGGATGGCCTCGCCGCGGTACTCGAGCACGTACCCCTGCCCTCCACCGGTGCCGATCTTCGCGATGACGGCGAGGATGAGGTCCTTCGCGGTCACGCCCTCACGGAGGGTGCCCTCCACGGTGATCGCCATGGTCTTGAACGGCTTGAGCGGCAGCGTCTGGGTGGCGAGCACGTGCTCGACCTCGGAGGTGCCGATGCCGAACGCCAGCGCGCCGAACGCGCCGTGCGTGGAGGTGTGGGAGTCGCCGCAGACCACCGTCATGCCGGGCTGTGTCAGGCCCAGCTGGGGTCCGACGACGTGCACGATGCCCTGCTCCCGGTCGCCCAGGGAGTGCAGGCGGATGCCGAACTCCTCGGCGTTGGAGCGCAGGGCCTCGATCTGTGTGCGGGAGGTCGGGTCGGCGATCGGCCGGTCGATGTCCAGCGTCGGGGTGTTGTGGTCCTCGGTGGCGATCGTCAGGTCCGGCCTGCGCACGGGGCGGCCGGCCAGTCGCAGGCCCTCGAAGGCCTGCGGGCTCGTGACCTCGTGGAGCAGGTGGAGGTCGATGTAGAGCAGGTCGCGGCCGCGGGCCGCTCCCTCGCCCTCTCCGCGGACGACCACGTGCTCGTCCCAGACCTTCTCCGCCAGCGTGCGCCCGCGGGAGGTCTCGTGTGTGCCGGTCATGCGGCGCTCCTTCGTCGGTTTCGGGCCGGGCCGATCAGGCCTGGCCCCGGGTTGTCGTCCAGGCCAGGGATGGCGGCCCGGTGCGGGGCCAGAGGTGGCGGCCCGTCACTGTCTTCACTGTCATCCTCGAGCCCAGGCGTGTCGACATCCGGTCGCCTCGGTTCCGCCATGCGGACACTGCAGCGAGGTCCCCGCCTCACCCCGGGGCCGCCGATTCCGCGTCATGATGCGGACGAGACGCGTCATACAGCGACTTCCGCATGGTGAGATGGATACCCTCACATCATGAGCAATGCCTCCTCCTTGCCTCCCCGTCCGGCCACGACCGCCCAGACGGACCTGCTGGGCCACCGTGAGCCCAGCGGCGTGGGCGTCGTGGACAAGTCCGCCGCGATCCTCGACGCCCTCGAGTCCGGCCCTGCGACCCTGGCCCAGCTCGTGACCACCACGGGGATCGCCCGCCCGACCCTCCACCGTCTCGCCGCGGCGCTGACCCACCACCGGCTGGTGGGCAAGGACCTCCACGGCCGTTATGTCCTGGGCTCGCGCCTGACGGAACTGGCCTCGGCGGCAGGTGAGGACCGGCTGACGACCGCCGCCGGCCCCGTCCTGCTCTGGCTGCGCGACGCCACGGGCGAGAGCTCCCAGGTCTTCCGCCGCCAGGCCGACGCCCGCGTCTGCGTGGCCTCCGCCGAGCGGCCCGTCGGCCTGCGCGACACCATTCCGGTCGGCACGCGCATGTCCATGAAGGCCGGCTCCGCCGCCCAGGTGCTGTTGGCCTGGGAGGACCACGAACGCCTCGTCGACGGGCTGGCCGGCGCCGTCTTCACGCCGACCGTCCTGGCCGCGGTCCGCCGTCGCGGCTGGGCACAGTCCCTGGCCGAACGCGAGCCGGGCGTCGCCTCCGTGTCCGCCCCGGTGCGCGGGCCCTCGGGCCGCGTGATCGCCGCCGTGTCCATCTCCGGGCCGCTCGAACGCCTCACCCGTCAGCCCGGCCGCGTGCACGCCGACGCGGTGGTCGCCGCGGCCACCCGGCTCACCGAGCTCATCCGCGCAGGCGAGGCCTGAGCGCCCCATAGCAGGCCAGGGCCCCCGACCGTCTCGGTCGGGGCCCCTGGTGCGTCGGTGTGCAGGCTCCGCCGGCGGCCGGCCGGCCCCGGTGCCTCGGCGCGCCGATGCGGTTCAGGCGAAGTGGTCCCACCCGGCCTCGCCCAGCAGCCGATGGCCGGCCGGCACGCGTCCCGACGACGGCACCGCACCGATCACCCGGAAGCCGGGCGGGACGCCGTGGCCGGGTCGCAGGACGGCCAGCAGACCGTAGTCCTCTCCCCCGCCGAGCACCCATTCCTCCGGGGCGATGTCCAGCAGCCGGCCGAGCCTGCGCAGCGGTGCGGCCGCCTCGGCGACCCAGGCCTCGTCAGCCCAGAGCTGCACGCCGTTGGCCGCTGCAAGCCGGTCCGCGTCCCGGCCGAGCCCGTCCGAGACGTCCATCCCGCAGGCGAGTGCGCCGGCGCCTGCGGGCCCGGCCCCCAGCGGCGGCCGGGGGCGCAGCTGGGCGCGAACGGCACGGACGAGCTCACGTGGACCGGGACGGTCCTGAGGCGCCAGTGCATGCCAGCGCTCCTCAAGCTCGGCGCGGTCGGTGAGCAGCAGGGCGAGCCCCGCCGCCGCCCAGCCCGGCGCGCTCCCGGCGTGGACCACGGCGCCGCCCTCGCTGCGGACCGCCGCGAGGTCCTGCTCCCCCATGGTCCGGCGCAGCACGCCGTGGGCTCCGGGCCGGCCGAGCACGGTGACGGCCAGTCCCGCACGGTCGGCGCCGCCGAGGTCGCCGCCGGCCACCCGGCACTCGTCCGCGCCCAGACGCAGCAGGGCGGTGGCGAGGCCGCGGGCGACGCCGGCGATCCAGGCCGCCTCGGTCCGCCGCGGTCCCGTCAGAGCCATGACGAGTGCCGTGGGCACTCCGCCCATCGCGTTGATGTCGGAGAGGTTCTGCGCCGCGGCCTTCCAGCCGACGTCGAAGCCACGGGTGCGGACGCCGGCCGGCCAGGTCGGCAGCCAGTCGTGGCCCTCGGCCATGGAGTCCGTGGAGACGAGGGTGCCGCCGGGCGACACCGGCAGCAGGGCCGCGTCGTCCCCGATGCCCACGCTGCCCTCCGGCCACGGACGGCGTTCTTCGACCACGGCCAGCTCCCGGCCGATCAGGCGCAGCACTCCGGCTTCGCCCAGACCGGCGAGCGTCCGGGCGCCGTCGTCGTGGTGCTCAGCGGCGGGCACGGGGGCCTCCCCGCCCGGCATCTGCGCCCCGGGCCCGGGCGAGGGCGGCCCGGAAGTCCGCAAGCCGGGCGATCTCCTCCTCCACCGGACGGATGACCTCGCGGCGGCCGACCTCGGTGGTGGCCTCCTCGAGGCGGCGGCGCGCCCTGCGGCCCCGTCCGCGCGCCGCGAGCCGGGCGAGCGGGATCGCCATCAGCGCCAACAGGATGCCGAGGGCGATGCCTGCGACCAGCAGGAGCGTCGGCAGCGGGAAGCCCTCCACCTGCGGTGCCTCGGGCAGGTGGAACTGCAGGTACGCGGCCAGCGCATAGACACCGAGCCAGCCGGCGCCCACCACTGCGGTGAGCAGGGCCAGCCACTGGAGCACGTTGAACACCGGCCACCACCACGAGCCCTTGCCGGCCTGGAGGTCGGTGCCGGCGATGGCCTGGTCCACGGCGTCCGGCAGCCGCTCCTGGCGGCTGCGGCCGGCCCGGCGGGTCGAGGCCTCCCACGGCTCGGGGGCGCCGGCGGAGGCATCGATGACGAGCGAACGGACTGCGGCGGCCACGGCGGCCTTCTGAGTGCCGCTGCGCTCCGGCAGGGAGGTGCGGTGCAGCGACGGATCGTGCTCCGGGGCGTCCCCGTCCCGCTGCGGCAGCGGACGGGACGGCAGCAGGTGCAGCCGACGCAGCGGGTCCGTGCGGAAACGGTGGGTCCAGCGCAGCAGGGGCCAGCCCGTGGCGCGGGTGGCGCGCAGGCGGTAGGACCCCTCGACCGCACGGACCACGGCGGGCACGCCGCCGGCCACGGCGAGGTCACGGCCGAGGCGCTCTGCCCTGCCGGAGCCGACGCCGGCAGGCTCTCCCTTGCCGGAGGCGGCGTCCAAGGCGTCCGCGTGGGCGGCGACGTCCGCGGACAGGCGTGCGGAGGCGGCGCCGCGCTCGGCGACGATGCGGGCGATCTGCGCGCCGACCTCGTCCAGGCCCTCTCCGGTGCGGGCGGAGGCGGCCATGACCCGCACATCTCCCAGCCCGTGGCCGGTGAGCATGCGACGCAGGGAGGCGATGACCTCGTCCCGGTCGCGCACCTGGATGCGATCCACCTGGTTGAGGACCACCAGGGTTACAGCGGCGTGGGAGCCCATGGTGGCCAGGAAGTCGCGGTGCAGCACGGCGTCGGCATACTTCTCCGGATCCACCACGAAGACGAGCACGTCCACGTGTCCGGCGAGACGTTCGGTGACCGTGCGGTTCTCGCGGACCACGGAGTCCACGTCCGGCAGGTCCAGCAGGATCAGGCCGGTGGCGTCGGCACCCTCGCGGCGGCCGATCCCGAACAAGCCCTGACGGCCCTGGTCCAGGTGCGGGGCGTCGTCCAGAAGGTGGCGCTGCTTCACGCCGAGCCAGTCCAGCAGCGCGGCGGCGCCGCCGCCCTCGCCCGTCTGGTCCTGGCCGCGGCCCACGCCCCAGACGGCGGCGAGCGCCTCGGAGGTGGTCGGACGGGTGGCCGCCACACGGGCCAGCTCGCGGCCGGTCAGGGCGTTGAACAGGGAAGACTTGCCGGAGCCGGTGGCCCCGAAGAAGCCCACCACCGTGTGGTCCGCAGAGAGCGAGGTCCGCACGGAGGCGGCGTCCATGGCGGCGTGGGCGTCGTCCACCACGGGGTCCGGCAGGCGGTCACGGCCGAGTTCCGCGGCCTCGCCCAGGGCGGCCAGACGGTCGTGCAGGCTCGGGGCGGTGCTGCGGCTCATGCGTGGTCCTCCTCCGGGTCCACGATGGACACGGCCTCGTCATCCAGGTCCTGGGCGTGGTGCCCGCCGGATCGGGCCGCGTCGGTGTCGGTGCCGGGCGCCCCGACGGTCGTCGGGGTTCCGGAGAGGCCGGAGCGCAGGGACGGGGCCAGGCGGCGCAGGGCGGCGGTGTCCTCGGCGGTGCGCTTCCGCTCGACCAGCGGCAGGAACTGGTCGGACAGGGCGCCGTCGAGCAGTCGTCGGACGCGCATGTCCAGCAGGTCGTTCGCTTTCTTGGCCATGCGTCGCACCGCGTCCTCGCCGAAGATCGACTCGAGCAGCTTCTGGCCGACGACGGCGGTGCCGCCTGCGATGCCGACCTCCAGGCCGACGAGGCCGCCGGTGGAGGCGAAGGAGAGGACCATGAGGGCCACCGCGGCGCCGTTGACACCGAACGCGGCCAGGCGGGCCTTGGTGCGTCGACCGGCGCCCTCCTCCTGGATGAGGGCGAGCACGTCCTGCTGCCAGGCGCGGATGACGCCGGCCGCCTCCTCCGAGAATCCGCTCGGCAGGGCGCCGAGGTTGCGGCCGGACAGGACGGCGCTGCCGGCCGGCTCGGCCTTCCAGCGGCGCTCGATGTCCTCGGCGGCGTCGGCGGCGGCCTCCACGATCACGGCGTGCAGTCCGGTCTCCAGAGCGGTCTCGACCTGCTCCGGCAGAGCCGGGCGGCCGCGGACGAACGCCGCGAGTCGGTCGCGCATGCGGCCGATGCCGGACTCCAGGCCGCGGAAGAACTCGCCGGTGCCGACGAAGTCCTGCCAGCGGGCGAGGACCTCACCGCGCAGCAGGGTGCCGTCCGACGTGGCCTCCTCGACCTTCGTGGCGGCGCGGTCGGTGGCCTCGGCCACGATGCGGGCCAGGGCGTCGGCCGCAGACTGCTGCTCGGCCTCGGCGTCCGCCAGGGCGTCGACGCGCTGGGCCAGCTGGGCCAGGACGCCGTCCACCGTGCGGCGGGCGACCGCCGAGCGGGCGGCGGCGTCCTCGGCGAGCTCCGTGAGCCACCGGCGCAGCCCTGCGACGTGCTCCTCGGGGAGCAGGCCCCGCTCGTCGAACCGGGTCTCCGGGATCACGTGGACCGGGGAGTCGGCCAGGCCGCGCTCGGAGAGCATCCGGCGCAGGTCCGGGACGACGTCCTGCTCGGCACCGTCCGGGACGCGTCCCAGGACGATGGCCACGGTGATGTCGCGCGCGGCGGCCTCACCCAGCAGCTGCCACGGCACGGCGTCCGCGTAACGGTGCGCGGTGGTGGTGAAGATCCAGAGGTCTGCGGCTTCGAGCAGCTGGCGGGACAGTGCGCGGTTGTCGTCCGAGACGGAGTCGATGTCCGGGGCGTCGACCATCGCGATGCCGGCCGGCAGCGCGGGCTCCGCCACGAGGGCCACGGTGTCCATGGCACTGCCGTCCGGCTCCACCGGGCCGGCGGAGACGGAGCGGTGCACACGGACGCGGGCGAGCTCGGGCAGCACCCGTGGACCGGAGAACCAGTGCTCGTCGTCCGGGTGGTGCAGCAGCAGGGGCTGGCGGGTGGTGGGGCGCAGCGCCGAGGAGCGGGAGAACTCGTGGCCCACGAGGGCGTTCACGAGGGTGGACTTTCCGGCGCCGGTGGAGCCGCCGACGACGGCCAGCAGAGGCGCGTCGAGCGAGTCCAGCCGAGGCAGGACGTAGTCGTCGATCTGGTGCAGCGTGCGTTCACGCAGGGCGCGCTGATCGGCCACGCCGGAGGTCTCGAGGGACAGCTCGACGGCGTCGGCGTGGGAGCGCGCGGCCCGGACGGTCTCCTGGACCGCCTCGAGCGCAGCGGCGTCGCGGTGGGAAGTGTTCGTCACCCGCCCATGATGGCACGTGGGCGGGCGCCGGCCACGCCCTGTCAGATCCCCTCCGCGCACCGCGCGTCGGTGCCCGGTCACCGACGGTGCCTCCGCGGCCTGCTCCCTATAGTGGACGGTGTGACGTTCATCGCTCTGCCTCCGCACTGGTCTCCTCCGTCGCTGTCGGGCGGCCTGCTCTCCGACGAGTCGTGGACCGGACCCTCCGTGCGGTACCTGCGCTGCGCCGACGACGCCCCCGAGGTCCTGGAGCATCGGCGCGCAGGCAGCGACTACCTGGTCCACGCCGGCACGCTGGGCGACCTCTCCCGCCCCGGACCGGGCCTCCCCCCTCGGGGGGAGACGACCGGGCTCGCGGTCGACCTCGTGACGGAGGCACCGAGCACGAAGGCGATCGTCGTCGACGTGGCGGTGGTGGAGTTCGACGACCGGGGCACGAAGTCACGGGTCACCTTCGTGCCCGCCAACGCCCCGACGGTTCACGTGCTCCGCGGAGACTGCGAGCGGTTCCGTCTGGCCCTGCGGATCCGCGGCGCCGGACGGATCCGGCTGAAGCATGTCGGGGTGGCTCCCCTCACCGACCGCTCCCGCGCCGCCTGGAACACACCGGCGGGCGTGGCGCCGTTCGTCGCCGCGCTTTTGCGCCGTGCCGCGCCGCTCGCCCAGCGCTCGCAGGCCGAGGCCTGGCGCCGCGCCGGAGGGGGCCCCACCACCTGGGGCATGTTCGATCCGACCGCAGGCGGCACCGTCCTGTGGCCCGTGGACACCGACGAGGACGGCGGCACCGCCATGCTCGCCCGTTCGCTCGAGTCCTCGGGCGAACAGTGGATCCGACGCGAGGCCCTGGCGGCCGCTTCGGACGACGTCGTCGAGGCGGCGGCCGCGCACCACGTCATCGCGACCGCCGGAGACGATGCCGCTCGCCGCCGGCTGGAGGGGTTCCTGGCCCACGGCCTGTCGGTGGTGACGGACCAGAGCGCGTGGGTGCGCCGGACCGCCCCGCAGATCCATGCGGTCCCGGTGGATCAGGACCTCGCCTACCTGAACCGCCCCCTGCGCCGCTACGAGGCGGCCGCCCGGACGGCGGCCGCCTGGGAGGCCGCGGACCGGCTGGAGTCCGGCTCCCCCACCCGACCGCGCCTGACGGTGCTGGCGCTGTACGACCGCGCGCCGACGACGGATGTCCCCGAGGCGCCGGCCTGCGCAGACCTGCTGGTCCGCACCGTGGAGGACTTCCCTCTGCCGGAGGCCCTGGACGCCTTCTGCCGCGCCGAGGGCGTCGATGTGCTCGTGCCGCTGCGCGCCGGCGACCGGCACGGACGTCGGTACCTGCACAGCAGGGTGCTGCCTTTCCTGTCCCTGGAGGTCGACCGGGTCGTCCAGCCGATCACGATGGCGGACCTCGAGCGCCGCCAAGCAGACGGAGAGCCCCTTGCCGAGATCCTGGCCGGCTGCCATGTGGGCGTCCACGACCGCGGCGACGTCTGGACGAGCGGACTCTCCCTGTCGGCGGCGCCGGCCTCCGCCTGGCTGTGGGGCGTGCCCGACGGCGGTCGCGCCTTCGCCGTGGACCCGTTCGAGCTGGACTGCCCGCCGGGAAAGCTGTTCGCAGATCCGGATCCGGCCGAGGACACCGCCCATGCCTCCGGTCCCGACCTGACCGTCGTCCTGCCGGTCTACAACAACGGACGGCACCTGCTGGAGACGGCTCTGCCCTCGCTGGCCCGTCAGGAGTGCTGGCCCCGGATGCACGTCATGCTGGTGGACGACGGCTCCACGGACGGACGCACCCCGGACGTGTGCCGCTCGCTGGCGGAACACTGTCCGCGGATCACGGTCCACCTGTTCGAGGACGGCGGGTCCGGCTCCGCGTCGCGTCCGCGCAACTGGGGCGTGGAGCAGGTCCGCACGGAGCTCGTCTCCTTCCTCGACCCGGACAACGAGATCAGCCCCGGCGGCTACGACCGGCTTCTCGACCTGTACGTCGCCCGCCGGGCAGAGGAGCGGACGCCGGACCTCGTCTCGGGCTTCCAGGTGAAGATCGGCGACGACGCCCGGGTGATGGCCCGCCACGCCTTCGGGGACCGTGAGGTGGCGGACGCGCGCCGGGAGTTCTTCCGCGGGCGCCACTTCCCCACCGTGTCGACCCAGGCGGCCGTGCTGCGCACGCAGTTCCTGCGCTCGGCCGGCATCCGCTTCGTCGAGTCGGCCTCCGGCGAGGACACGCTGTACGGCTGGGAGGTCCTCCTCGCAGCGGAGAACGCGGTCTTCACGGACCGTGCACACCTGGTCTACGTGGCGGACCGGGCCGGCTCCGTCACCAACGACGCCTCCGCACGACTGTTCCACAAGCACCTCGTGGTGGAGCACGCCCGTCTCGCCTGGCTGCAGGAGAACGACCTGCTGGAGACCTTCTGCTCCGGTCAGCTGCAGCGCTCCCTCGACACCTGGTACGCACCGCTGCTCGAGCAGGTGGCTCCCGAGGAGCGGGCCGAGGCGGAGTCCGTGCTCGCCGAGATCGTGGCCCTGTACCCGACCGGGGCGCCTGCGGCCGAGCAGGCCGCCGGCGGCGCCCCGTCCTCGTCCGACGACGGCTGAGCCGCGTCCGGCAGACGCACGAGAGCCCCGGTCCGAAGACCGGGGCTCTCGTCACGATGGTGACCCCAGCGGGATTTGAACCCGCGTTACCGCCGTGAGAGGGCGGCGTACTAGGCCGCTATACGATGGGGCCGAGCCGTTGCTCCGGGCGACGTGTGCCGTCCGCGGCAACTCCACAAATGTAGCAGGGCCCCGCCTCCGGGCAAAATCGGCGGTCGAGGCAGCGGCGCGCCGTCCCCGGCAACGGGACCGGCTGCCGGCCCCGCGAGCGCCCGGACGGACGGCCCCCGCCGGACTGACGGCACGTCCGGCGCAACGGCATCGCGGACGCACGAAAGCCCCGGTCCGAAGACCGGGGCTTTCGCGGGTTGGTGACCCCAGCGGGATTTGAACCCGCGTTACCGCCGTGAGAGGGCGGCGTACTAGGCCGCTATACGATGGGGCCGAGAGCGTTGTCCCGACTCGCGTCGGAGCAACTCGAGAAGCCTACCACAGCTTCTGCGAGCTGGGGTACCAGGACTCGAACCTAGAATGACGGTACCAGAAACCGTTGTGTTGCCAATTACACCATACCCCACTGCCGGTCAATGCTTGACTGACCGTCAGCACGTTATTCACGAACGTGTGTTCCCGGGTTCCCCCGGCAACGAGTAAGAACTCTACACGTCCTTCCCTGCGAGTGCAAAACCGGCGGCGCGTGATCTCCACCATCCGTCGCAGCGGCGCGCCCGGACGCCTCTGCCGGCCGCGCCCCTCGCGCCTGCGCGCCGCCAGCCGAGTCCTCCTCAGAGCCAGGCACGCAATGCCTCGAGCGAGCCGATCCGCCAGCAGCCCCGCTCCGGCTCCCGCACCGGCGCAGCCGTGGCACGACGGATCTCATGCCCGCTTGGGTCCACCGGCTCCGTGCCGGCGCCCTCCCCGGAGCCGTCCGCCGTGTCCGCGGCATCGCGGACAGACCAGACCGGCACGAGCCCGGCACCGCTCGCGCCGGCGACATCGTGCTTCAGGCTGTCCCCGACGAAGAGCGTCCGCGCCGGCTCGGTGCGGAGCCCTGCGCAGCCGGCCAGGAACGGGGCCGCATCCGGCTTGGGCGCACCGACCGTGTCGGACCCCACGACCACGTCGATCCACCCCAGGCCGATCGCCGCGGCCTTGCCGCGCTGGTACTCCTCGACGTTGTTGGTGACGATCCCGACGGGGCGCCCCGAGGCCCGGACCTGCTCGAGCACCGCGGCGACCTCGGGGAACAGCCTCCAGTGGGAGCGCACGAGGTGCTCGTACTCCGTCACCCAGAGCTGCGCATCCGGCACCGCCGCGGCGCCAGGCGCCCCGAGCCCCTGCAGGGCGTCGGCGGCCCGTGCCAGGCGCTGCTCCGCGAAGGTCAGCTCTCCGGCGATGTACCGCTGGTAGTGCCCGCGCACGTCTGCGGCGAAGTCGACGGCCGCGGCCCGCAGCGGCCCCTCTCCCAGGGCGTCCACGCCGGGCCACTGTCGGCAGACGGTGGCGGTGAAGGCGGCCCGCTGGGCGGTCTTCAGGTCCAGCAGGGTGTCGTCGAGGTCGAACAGGACGCCGTCCCACGCCGGAGCCCCGGAGGCGTCGGCCTCCGGGGCTCCGGACTGGGACCGGCCGTCATGGCGGTCGGTCATCGCGTCCCTCCGCTCGGCGTCGGCACCAGGCTCAGAGGCCCTGCTCGGCGGCGAATCGGTCCAGGCGGGCCAGCGCGGACGCCTTGCCGAGGATCTCCAGGGACTCGAACAGCGGCGGGGAGACCTTCTTGCCGGTCACGGCCACGCGCACCGGGCCGAAGGCCTGGCGCGGCTTCAGCTCGAGGCCGTCGATCAGCGCGGCGCGCAGGGCCTGCTCGATCGCCTCGGTGGTGAAGCCGTCCTCCGGCAGGGCGTCGAGGGCCTCGCGGGCTGCCGAGACGGCGGCGCCCAGGTCCGCCGGCATGCCCTTCATGGCACCCTCGGCGGTGGCGATGTCCGCGTCTGCGGTGAAGAGGAAGGCGAGCATGTCCACGGCCTCGCCCAGCAGCTGCACGCGCTCCTGGACGAGGGGGGCAGCCGCAGCGAGGATCTCCTTCTCGCGATCGGTCGGCTCCTGGGCCATCAGGCCTGCGGCCTGCAGGTAGGGCAGCAGGCGCCCACGGAAGTCGTCCTCGTCGAGCATGCGGATGTGGGTGCCGTTGATGGCGACGGCCTTCTTCTCGTCGAAGCGGGCCGGGTTCGCCAGCACCTTGTGCACGTCGAAGTGCTCCACGAACTGCTCGGGGGTGAAGATGTCCTCGTCGGCGGACAGCGACCATCCGAGCAGGGCGAGGTAGTTCAGCAGGCCCTCACGGATGAAGCCGTTGTCCCGGTGGTGGAACAGGTTGGCCTGCGGGTCGCGCTTGGAGAGCTTCTTGTTGCCCTGGCCCATCACATAGGGCAGGTGGCCGAACTCAGGCATGTACGCCGCCACGCCCACGGCGTAGAGGGCGCGGTACAGGGCGATCTGCCGCGGGGTCGAGGAGAGCAGGTCCTCGCCGCGCAGCACATGGGTGATGCCCATGAGGGCGTCGTCCACGGGGTTCACCAGCGTGTAGAGCGCGGACCCGTCACCGCGCACCACCACGAAGTCCGGCACGGAGCCGGCCTTGAAGGTGATCTCGCCGCGCACCATGTCCGTGAAGGTGATGTCCTCGTCCGGCATGCGCACACGCCAGACCGGGACGCGTCCCTCGGCTTCGAAGGCCGCGATCTGCTCGGCGGTCAGGTCGCGGTCGAAGCCGTCGTAGCCGAGCTTGGGGTCGCGGCCGGCGGCGCGGTGGCGTGCCTCGGTCTCCTCCGGGGTGGAGTAGGACGGGTAGATGTAGCCGCCGTCCTTGAGCTTGTCGATGACGTCCGCGTAGATGTCCTTGCGCTGGGACTGGCGGTAGGGCTCGTGCGGGCCGCCGACCTGGACGCCCTCGTCCCAGTCGATGCCGAGCCACGTCATGGCCTCGACGAGCTGCAGGAAGGACTCCTCGGAGTCGCGCTTGGCGTCGGTGTCCTCGATGCGGAACACGAGGGTGCCGCCGGTGTGACGAGCCCAGCCCCAGTTGAACAGGGCGGTGCGGATCAGCCCCACGTGCGGGGTGCCGGTCGGAGAGGGGCAGAATCGGACGCGGACGGGGGTGTCCGCATCCACCTGGGGGACGTCGGCGGACGCGGCACGGGAGGCGGGAAGGTGGTCGGTCGCGATGGCATCAGACATAGTGGTCCTCAGCCTACTCCCGACGCCCTGGAGGACCCGTGATCTCCGCCGAACCGACCGCCGCCTCCGCCGCCGAGCCCCGTCGGGTCACCGTGGTGGGCTACTACGGCGCCCGCAATCTGGGAGACGACCTCCTGCTGTCTGCGATCCATGAGGGGCTGCGGCGCGCGGACCCGCAGGTCCGTGTCCAGGTGGCCGCCGAGCATCCGCAGCACGTGGCGGCGCTGCCGGGTCTGTCCGCCCACTCGCGGCTGGACCACGCCGCGACCTTCGAGCACGTCCGCCGCTCCGACGCCCTCGTCCTGGGCGGAGGCGGGCTGTGGCACGACTACTCCTTCGAACGGGCCGGCGGGCTCCTGGGCTTCGTCACCGCGGCGAAGGTGTCCATGCCCGGCTACGGGATCCCGGCGATGCTGGCCGAGATGCTGGGCGTCCCGGTCCACGTCCTCGGGATCGGCGCCGGGCCGATCCGCAGCGAGGACGCCGCCCGGGCGGTCCGCGCGGTCGCCCGCACGGCCGAGACCCTGACCGTGCGGGACGAGGACAGCGCCCGGATCCTGGAGCCGTTCGCCGCCGACCTGCCGGAGGTCCGCCTCGCTCCGGACCTCGTGTACTCCCTCTCCCTTCCCGACGGCGGCCCCTCCTACGACGAGGCCCGCTCGCCTGCCGCGTCCGTCGCCAGGGCCAGGGAAGCGGGCCGCGCGGTCGTCGCGGTGAACCTGCGCTCCTGGGCCGACGGGGACATGGCGCGCCTGCGGACCCGGCTGGCCGCGGCCCTGGCGGCCGTCGCCACGACGAGGCCCCTCACCGTGGTGACGCTCCCCTTCCAGGCGGGGCCGGGCCGGGATGCGCAGGCGCTGGCGGAGCTCACCGCGCTGCTGCCCGAGGACGTCGAGCGCATCGACCTGGCGGAGCCGCCGCCCCTGGCCGAACTGACGGCGCTGCTGCGCGGGGTGGACGCCGTCGTGGCGATGCGCCTGCACGCCTGTCTGCTCGCGCACCGCTGCGGGACGCCGACGGTCGGCCTGGACTACGACCCGAAGGTGGGCCGGCACTTCCGGGAGGCCGACCGCGCCTCCGCCTGCCTGCCGCTGGACGCCGACGCCGCGGCCCTGGAGCACGCCCTGCGTGCGGCCCTGGACGGACCGTTGCCCGGCACGTGCGTGCAGCGCATCCGGGACCTGGAGGCGCAGTCCCGTGCCGTCGTGGACGACGTGGCGCGGCGGATCGTCGCCGCCGGCATCCGCCCCCGCCCGCGGGGTCCCGCCGTCGGGGCCGCAGCCGCCGCTGCCGCGCTCGGGACCGGAGCCGTCGGGGGGCCGGCGGCCGTGGAGCCGGCGGCGTTCTCCGGGATGGTCCTGTCCGACGAGAAGGGACGGCTGACGGCACGGGACGTGGACCGCCGGACCCGGGCACGGGCAGACCGTCTCTCGCTCGCCTTCCCCGAGTCCGAGAAGACCCTGGCGGCGGGGCGTCGGCTGGGTTTCTCCGGCGTCCTCACCGCCGCCGCGGGCGCCGCGGCGGTCCTGGAGCTCCCCGCCGTCCCGGCACACGATGGCGACGGCCCGACGGTCGAGCTGGTCTGCGGCGGGGCCGCCCTCCGCCTTCCCCTGCCGGAGGCTGCGCAGCGGCGACGGATCCTGCTGCACACCCCCGGGGGCGGTCAGAAGGTCCGCGTCAGCCTCACCCTGCACGGTCCCGCCGCGGGTGCCGCGCCGTGGGACGGTGCGGCGCAGGTGTCCCTCACGCTCAGCGGCGAGGACGTCGCGGGGCTCTGGGTCGCCCCGCAGACCGTCGTCGCCCCCGGCGGACGCCCCTGACGGCCGTCCCCGGCGAGCGGTGTGCCTCAGCGCCGGAACGGCGTGCTGAACGAGCCGATGCCCTCCACGACCACCTCGACGCGCTGGCCCTCGCGCACCAGGCCCACGCCGGACGGGGTGCCGGTGAGGATGACGTCGCCGGGCAGCAGGGTGAACGCCTCCGAGGCGGCGGCCACGAGCTCGGCCACAGAGAAGACCATGTCGTCCGTGGTGCCGTCCTGGGCGGGCTCTCCGTCCACGGCGGAGGTGATCCGCACGGGGGACTCCACGTCCAGCTCGGTCTCGATCCACGGACCCAGCGGGCAGGCACCGTCGAAGCCCTTGGCGCGGGCCCACTGCAAGTCGGTGCGCTGGGCGTCACGCGCGGTGAGGTCGTTGGCCGCCGTGTAGCCGAACACCACGTCCTTCACCCGCTCGATCGGGACCTCCTTGCAGATGGTCCCGATGACCACGGCCAGCTCGGCCTCGTAGGAGACCTCGTCAGAGAAGGACGGCAGGGTGACCGGCTCGCCCGGACCCACCACAGAGGTGTTGGGCTTGAGGAAGAACTGAGGGCTGGCGGGCACCTCGTTGCCGAGCTCGGCGGCGTGGTCCGCCCAGTTGCGGCCCACGCCGATGACCTTGGAGCGCGGGATGATCGGCGCGACGAGGCGGACGTCGGCCAGCCGGTGGGTGGTGCCGGTGGTCTGGACCCCATGGAAGAACGGGTCGCCGGCCAGAGCCGTGACGGTCAGCTCCTCCTCCGGGGCGTCGGCGGGGCCCTCCACGAGCCCGTACTGCGGTTCGGCCTGGTCCACGAAACGTGCGATGCGCATGGACCCCACCCTATGCCCCGGCCCCCGCGTCCGCGCATCCGCTCCGGCAGGCCCTTCCCGACGGCGGCCGCTCCCCCGCCTCGGCAGCCTCTCGCCCCGCGACCGGCGAGGACGGGGCGATGACAACGGCTCCGTCGCCTCGAAGGCGACGGAACCGTCGTCGTGACGCCGGCCCGGAAGGTCCGGGCCCGGACGGTTCAGACCAGGCGGTGCATCCACCCGTGGATGTCGTCGGCCGTGCCGGTCTGGATGCCGAGCAGGGTCTCACGGATCTTCAGGGTCACATCGGTGCCGCCGGGGGACTCGATGACCTCGTCCCCGTCCAGGAGGCGACCGATCGGGGTGACCACCGCGGCGGTGCCGCAGGCGAAGACCTCCGTGATCTCGCCGGAGGCGACGCCGGCGGCCCACTCGTCGACGGTGATGCGGCGTTCCTCGACCTGCAGGCCCATGTCCCGGCCGAGCTGCAGGATGGAGGAGCGGGTCACGCCCTCGAGGATGGTGCCGGTGAGCTCCGGGGTGACCAGACGGCCGTCGGCGAACACGAAGAACACGTTCATGCCGCCGAGCTCCTCGACGGAGTTCTCATGGGTGGGGTCCAGGAACAGCACCTGGTTCGCGCCGTGGGCCGCGGCCTCCTGCTGGGCGACCAGCGAGCCGGCGTAGTTGCCGCCGCACTTGGCGGCACCGGTGCCGCCGGCGGCGGCGCGGGCGTAGTCGCGGGAGACCCAGATGGTCACCGGCTTGAGCTCGCCGCCGAAGTAGTTGCCGGCCGGGGAGGCGATGACCTTGTAGGCCACCTCGTTGGCCGAGCGGACGCCGAGGAACGCCTCGGAGGCGTACATGAAGGGACGCAGGTAGAGCGCCTCGCCGTCGCCGCCGGGGACCCAGGCGGCATCGGCGGAGACGAGCTCGCGGATGGACTCGAGGAAGAGCTCCTCCGGCAGCTGCGGCAGGGCCAGGCGCGCGGCCGAGCGGTTCAGGCGGGCGGCGTTGGCCTCCGGGCGGAACGTCCAGATGGAGCCGTCGGCGTGCCGGTAGGCCTTCAGCCCCTCGAAGATCTCCTGGGCGTAGTGCAGCACCGCCGCGGCCGGAGACAGCTGGATCGGGCCGTAGGGCTCGACGCGGGCGTCGTGCCAGGAGCCGCCCTGCTCGTCGTTGGTCCAGTCGATCGAGACCATGTGGTCCGTGAAGTCCTGCCCGAAGCCCGGGGCGGCAAGGATCTGCTCGCGCTCGGCGTCGGTGCGCGGGGACGGATGCTCGATGCGGCGGAAGGTGGTCTCGGACACGGTGTGCTCACTCCTGACGTGCGGATTCGGCGGCGGCTCGGGCGGGGCACACACCCGCACCGCGCAGACGGCGGCAGGCGACAGGCCAGGCCCTTATCACGATGATATGCCCGTCGGTGGCGGTGCTCACATTCCGGACGCGCCGGGCCGGGACGGCGGCGCCGTTCCGTGTGGGAGGCGGGCGGCGAAGTCGTCAGAGGCGGGCGGCGATGTCCCGGCCGACGGCCTCGGTCGAGACCTTCTCCCCCGCGGTGCGCTCGGCAAGGTGGGCCCAGACGGCGCGGTGCACCCGCTCGGCGGCGGCACCGCGGCCCAGGTGTTCCAGGGCCATGGCGGCGGACAGGACCGCGGCGGTCGGGTCGGCGATGCCCTGGCCAGCGATGTCCGGGGCCGAGCCGTGGACCGGCTCGAACATGGACGGCGCCGTGCCGGAGACGTTGATGTTGCCGGAGGCGGCCAGGCCGATGCCCCCGCCGATCGCGGCGGCCAGGTCCGTGAGGATGTCGCCGAAGAGGTTGTCGGTGACGATCACGTCGAACCGGGCCGGGTCGGTGACCATGAGGATGGTCGCGGCGTCCACGTGCAGGTAGTCGTGCGTGACCTCCGGGAAGTCGGCGGCGACCTGCTCCACGACGCGCTTCCAGAGGTGCCCGGCGTGGACGAGCACGTTGTGCTTGTGCACGAAGGTGAGCTTCTTCCGGTCCGAGGCCTGGGCGCGGGCGAAGGCGTACCGGACCACGCGCTCGACGCCGTAGGCGGTGTTCACGGAGACCTCGGTGGCGATCTGCTGCTCCGTGCCGCCGCGCAGCTGACCGCCGTTGCCGGCGTAGGGGCCCTCGGTGCCCTCGCGGACCACGGTGAAGTCCACTTCACCGGGCGCGGAGAGCGGGCTGACCGCACCCGGGTAGAGCGTGGTGGGGCGCAGGTTCACGGCGTGGTCGAGCTCGAAGCGGAGCTTGAGCAGCACCTGGCGCTCGAGCAGGCCGGAGGGGACCTCGGTGTCGCCCGGGGCGACGCCCACGGCACCGAAGAGGATCGCGTCGTGCCGCCGCAGGGCGTCGAGGGTCTCTGCGTTCAGGGCCTCGCCGGTGGCCTTCCAGTGGTCGGCGCCGAGCGGGTACTCGGTGACTGTGGCCTCCGCCTCGCCTTCGGCGGCCAGCGCCGCCTGGAGGACGGCGAGCGCCTGGGCGGTGACCTCGGGCCCGATGCCGTCGCCGCCGATGACGGCGAGGTCGATGGAGCCCTCGGCGGGCACATGCGGGGCGGCGGGAAACTGGCTCATGGGCGCCACACTAGGAGAGCCCCGGCCGGGATTCCATGATCCGGGCAGGGGCTCTCACATGTCGGACTCAGGCCTCCGCGGGCTCCTCATGACGGGGGAACACACCGACCGGCTTCGGCAACGCGGTGCCGGGCACGAGGTCCTCGACGAACGCGGAGAAGGAGCGCGGACCCTCGTTGGAGGCGTTGGTCCGGCCGGCGTCGCCGGAGGGCTCGACGCCGAGCAGGTCCAGCAGGCGGGTGGCCGAGTCCGGCATGACCGGCTGGACCAGCAGGGCGACGCGGCGCACGGCCTGCAGGGTGACGTAGAGGACGGTGCGCATGCGCTCCTCGTCGGTCTTGCGCAGCACCCACGGGGCCTGGTCCGCGAAGTACGCGTTGACCTCGCCGAGCACGCGCCAGGTCTCCTCGAGCGAGCCATGGAAGTCCTGCACGGCGTAGGCGGCCCGGGCATGCTCGAGCAGGCCGTCCACCTGGGCGAGGATCGCGCGATCGGCATCGGTGGGCTCGCCCGGAACGGGCACGGCGGCCTCGCAGTTCTTGAACGCCATGGACAGCGAGCGCTGGGCGAGGTTGCCCAGGTTGTTGGCCAGGTCGGCGTTCTTGCGGCCCACCACGGCATCGTGGTTGTAGGAGCCGTCCGCGCCGAAGGAGAACTCGCGCAGCAGGAAGAAGCGCACGGCGTCCAGGCCGTAGCGGGCCGCCCACTCGGCCGGGGCGACGACGTTGCCCAGGGACTTGGACATCTTCTCGCCGTTGTTGTTGAGGAAGCCGTGGATCATCACGCGCCTGGGCAGCTCGATCCCGGCGGACAGGAGGAACGCCGGCCAGAAGATGCAGTGGAAGCGGGAGATGTCCTTGCCGATCACGTGCACGTCGGCCGGCCAGAACCTGGCGAAGGACTCGGAGGACTCGTCCGGGAAGCCGACGCCGGTCAGATAGTTCGTCAGCGCGTCCACCCAGACGTACATGACGTGGTGGGCCGAGGGCGCCCCGCCTCCGGCCGGGGCGGGGACGGTGATGCCCCAGTCGAAGCTGGTCCGGGAGATGGAGAGGTCGTTCAGGCCCTGCTCCACGAAGCGGATGACCTCGTTGAAGCGGTAGCGGGGACCGGCGAAGTCCGGGTTCGCCTCATAGAAGGCGAGCAGCCTGTCCGTGTAGGCGGAGAGGCGGAAGAAGTAGGACTCCTCCTCGGTCCAGGTGACCTCGGTGCCGGTCTCCACGGCGTACCGCTGTCCGTCCTCGCGGACCTCGGTCTCGTCTTCGGTGAAGAAGCGCTCGTCGCGTACGGAGTACCAGCCGGCGTAGCGGTCCAGGTAGATGTCTCCGTTGGCCTCCATGCGGCGCCACAGCTCCTGGGACGCACGGTGGTGGTCCTCGTCGGTGGTCCGTATGAAGCGGTCGTAGGACACGTTCAGCACGTCGTCGTCCATCGCCTTGAAGGCGGCGGAGTTGCGGGTGGCCAGCTCCATGGGGGTCAGGCCCAGCTTCTCTGCGGCCTGGGCCATCTTCTGGCCGTGCTCGTCCGTGCCGGTGAGGAAGAAGACCTCGCGGCCGTCGAGGCGCATGAAGCGGGCGAGGGCGTCGGCGCCCACCATCTCGTAGGCGTGGCCGATGTGCGGCTCGCCGTTCGGGTAGTGGATGGCCGAAGTGACATAGAAGGGATCGCGCTGGGTGCTCACCCGCACGATTCTAACGACGACGGCCCCGTCACCCTGATCGGGTGACGGGGCCGCTTCCGTGCCGGGGCCGTGGCCGCGGCGGCTGCGGTGTGCCGCGGCGGGTCTGCCCGCTGACCGGCTCAGCGCTCGGCGAGGTCCACCTCGGCGGCGCGTTCTGCCTCGATGGCCTGCTCGAGCTTGTCCAGGGTGCCCGGCTGCAGCGCCGAGTCGATCTGGAGCACGGCCAGGGCGGTGCCGCCCTCGGCCTCGCGGGAGACGTCCATGCCGGCGATGTTCACGCCCTGCTCTCCCAGCGCCTGGCCGAGGATGCCGATGACGCCAGGCCGGTCCGTGTAGCGGAAGGCGAGAAGGTGCTCGGACAGCGGCACCTCGATCTCCGCGCGGTCCACGCCCACCAGCTTCTGCCGCTGGCGCGGGCCCACGAGGGTGCCGGAGACGGAGACCTGGTCTCCCTGCGCGGTGGCGCCGCGGACGGTGACCACGTTGCGGTAGGAGCTGGATTCGGCGGTGGTGGTCAGGCGGGTCTCCACACCACGCTGCTCGGCGAGCACCGGCGCGTTGACATAGGAGACCTGGTCCGAGACGACATCCGTGAAGACGCCCTTGAGGGCGGCCAGCTGCAGGGAGGAGACGTCCTGCGCGGCGATCTCTCCGGCGACCTCCACCTCCACGGCGGTGAGCGAGCGCTCGCCCAGCAGAGCGGTGAGCACGCGCCCGAGGTTCTCGGCCAGCGGCAGGCCCGGGCGCACGTCCTCGTGGATGACGCCGCCGGCGACGTTCACGGCGTCCGGCACCAGCTCTCCGGCCAGCGCCAGGCGCACGGAGCGGGCGACGGCGACGCCGGCCTTCTCCTGCGCCTCTGCGGTGGAAGCGCCCAGGTGCGGGGTGACGGTGGAGTGGTCGTGGGCGAAGAACGGCAGGTCCGTGGCAGGCTCGGAGGCGAACACATCGATGCCGGCGCCGGCGATCTTCCCGGCGGCCAGGGCGCGGTCGAGGGCCTCCTCGTCCACCAGTCCGCCGCGGGCGACGTTCACCACGAACGCGGAGTCCTTCATGCGCTCGAACTGGTCGTCCGAGAGCATGCCGACGGTCTCCGGGGTCTTGGGCATGTGGATGGTGACGAAGTCCGCGCGCTCGAGGAGCTCGTCGAGCTCGACCAGCTCGGCGCCGAGCTGCTGCGCCCGGGCCGCGGTGATGTAGGGGTCGTAGGCGAGGATGTCCATGCCGAAGGCCTTCATGCGCTCGGCCACGAGGGCGCCGATGCGGCCCAGGCCGATGATGCCGAGGGACTTGCCGAACAGCTCGACTCCGGAGTACTTGGAGCGCTTCCACTCCCCCTGCTTGAGGGCGGCGTTGGCCGGCGCGATGTTGCGGGCCGAGGCCAGGATGTGGCCGCAGGTCAGCTCGGCGGCGGAGAGGATGTTGGAGGTCGGGGCGTTGACCACCATGACGCCGGCGGCGGTGGCGGCGGGCACGTCCACGTTGTCCAAGCCGACGCCGGCGCGGGCGATGACCTTGAGGTTCGTGGCGGCGGCCATGGCCTCGGCGTCCATCTGGGTGGCCGAGCGGATGAGGACGGCGTCGGCACCGGGCAGGTCCGCCAGCAGGCGGGCACGGTCGGCACCGTCGGTGTGACGGATCTCGAAGTCGGGGCCGAGGGCCTCGACCGTGGCCGGGGACAGCTCCTCGGCGATCAGGACGACGGGCTGGGCAGCGCTCACGGTTCTTCCTTCACGGGGTGCGGATCGGATGCGGCGGGTCGTGGCCGAGCCTAGCCGCATTTCTATGCAAGGAATGGAATATGAAGACGGCGCCGGCACCTCACGGGGTGACGGCGCCGTCGTCGGGGATCAGCCGGGGCGATCAGAGGGCGGGCGCACCGTCCGGGTCAGCGGGCAGCGGTGCCCTCGGTGTAGTCGTCGTCGGTGTCCTTGAGCCAGGCGAACATCTGGCGCAGCTCGCGGCCGGTCTCCTCGATCGGGTGCTGCTCGGCCTTGGCGCGCAGCTGCCTGAACTCGGGGGCGCCGGCCTTCTGGTCGTCCATGAAGCGCTGGGCGAAGGCGCCGGACTGGATGTCCGCGAGGACGGCCTTCATGTTCTCCTTGACGCGCTCGTCGATGACGCGCGGGCCGGAGACGTAGTCGCCGAACTCCGCGGTGTCGGAGATGGACCAGCGCTGCTTGGCCAGGCCGCCTTCGACCATGAGGTCCACGATCAGCTTGAGCTCGTGCAGCACCTCGAAGTAGGCGATCTCCGGCTGGTAGCCGGCCTCGGTGAGGGTCTCGAAGCCGTACTGGATCAGCTGGGAGGCGCCGCCGCAGAGCACGGCCTGCTCGCCGAACAGGTCGGACTCGGTCTCCTCGGTGAAGGTGGTCTCGATGACGCCGGCGCGGGTGCCGCCGATGCCCTTCGCGTAGGACAGGGCGAGGGCGTGGGCCTCGCCGGAGGCGTCCTGCTCCACGGCGATCAGGGCGGGGACGCCGCGGCCGGCCTCGAACTCGCGGCGCACCACGTGGCCCGGGCCCTTCGGGGCCACGAGGGCGACGTCCACGCCGGCCGGGGCCTGGATGTAGCCGAAGCGCACGTTGAAGCCGTGGGCGAAGAAGAGGGCGTCGCCGTCCTGGAGGTTCGGCGCGATGTGCTCGTTGTAGACGTCCGCCTGGACCTGGTCCGGGGTGAGGATCATGATCAGGTCGGCCTCGGCGGCGGCGGTGGCCACGTCGACCACGCGGAGGCCCTCGGCCTCGGCCTTGGCCCGGGACGTGGATCCCTCGGCCAGGCCGACGCGGACGTCCACGCCGGAGTCACGCAGGGACAGGGAGTGGGCGTGGCCCTGGGAGCCGTAGCCGATCACGGCGACGGTGCGGCCCTGGATGATCGAGAGGTCGGCGTCGGCGTCGTAGAACTTCTTCGCGGACATGGCGGTTCTCCTTCGGTTCACAGGTCCCGACCGGTGCGGCGGCCGGGGCTCTGACGGATGACGGGTTCGGTGTGCCGGTCCGCTCGGAGGCGGGCCGACGGGGCGGTGGGGTCCGGGGCCGGGCGGCGCCGGGGACGTCAGCGGGCCAGGGCCCGCTCGGTCATGGACCGGCCTCCTCGGGCGACGCCGAGGGTGCCGGAGCGGACGAGCTCGCGGACCCCGAAGGGGGCGAGCAGCTCGAGCAGGGCGTTGAGCTTGTCCCTGGAGCCGGTGGCCTCGAGGGTCAGCGACTCCGGGGCGACGTCCACGACCTGCGCGCGGAACAGCTCCGCGGCCTGGACGACCTGGCCGCGGGTCGTGGCGTCGGCGCGGACCTTGACGAGCAGGTGGTCGCGCTGCACCGATGCCTCCGGGGCGAGCTCGATGACCTTGATGACGTTGATCAGCTTGTTGAGCTGCTTCGTCACCTGCTCGAGCAGGCGCGGGTCCGTGTCCACCACCACCGTGATGCGGGACAGGCCCTCGACCTCGGTGACGCCCACGGCGAGCGAGTGGATGTTGAACGCGCGCCGGGCGAACAGTCCTGCCACCCGGGTCAGCACGCCCGGCACGTCCTGGACCAGGACGGACAGGGTGTGGCGCTGGGTGGGCTCCGTCTCGTTGACCATGTCTCAGTCCTCCTGCGTGAAGTCCGGCGTCATGCCGCGGGCGACCTGGATGGCGTCGTTGCTGACACCGGCCGGAACCATCGGCCACACCATCGAGTCCCTGGAGACCACGAAGTCGATGACCACGGGGCGGTCGTCCACCTCCAGGGCCTTCCGAATGGTCTCGTCCAGGTCCTCCTCGCGCTCGCAGCGCAGGCCGACCGCACCGTAGGCGTCGGCGAGCTTCACGAAGTCCGGGACGCGCACGGTGCCGTGTCCGGTGTTCAGGTCCGTGTTGGAATAGCGCGAGTCGTAGAACAGGGTCTGCCACTGCCGGACCATGCCCAGGGACGAGTTGTTGATGACGGCCACCTTGATGGGGATCCGGTTGATCACGCAGGTGGCCAGCTCCTGGTTGGTCATCTGGAAGCAGCCGTCGCCGTCGATGGCCCAGACCACGCGGTCCGGATCGCCGACCTTGGCGCCCATGGCGGCGGGCACGGCGTAGCCCATGGTTCCCAGTCCGGCCGAGTTCAGCCACTGGCGCGGGCGCTCGTACTGCACGAACTGCGCGGCCCACATCTGATGCTGGCCGACGCCGGCGACGTAGGTCGCCTCGGACCCGGAGAGCTCGGACAGGCGCTGGATGACCTTCTGCGGTGCCAGCAGGCCGTCCTCCGGCTCGGTCCAGCCGAGCGGGTAGGTCTCGCGCAGGCGGTTCAGCACGCCCCACCAGCCGGTGAGGTCGGGCATGCCCACACCGTCGGGGTCGCGGCGCAGTTCCTCGGTGAGGTCCGGGACGATCTCCTTGAGGTCGCCGACGATCGGGATGTCCGCCTGACGGTTCTTGGAGATCTCGGCGGGGTCCACGTCCGCGTGGATGACCTTGGCCCCCGGGGCGAAGCTCGCGAGCAGTCCGGTGACGCGGTCGTCGAAGCGTGCACCGAGCGTGATGAGCAGGTCCGACTGCTGCAGGGCCGCCACGGCGGAGACGGAGCCGTGCATGCCGGGCATGCCGACATGCAGCTCATGGGAGTCCGGGAAGACGCCCCGCGCCGTCAGCGTGGTCACCACGGGGATGCCGGTCACTTCGGCGAGCTCGCGCAGCTCGGCCGAGGCGTCGGCGCGCGCGATGCCGCCGCCGACGTACAGCACCGGTCGGGCGCTCTGCCGGATCAGCCGCGCGGCGGCCCGGATCTGCCGCGGGTGGCCGCGGCGCACCGGCCGGTAGCCGGGCAGCTCGGGCTTCGGCGGCCAGGAGAACTCGAACTCGCCGACCTGGGCGTCCTTGGTGATGTCCACCAGCACCGGGCCCGGCCGGCCGGTGGCGGCGATGTGGAAGGCCTCGGCGAGTGCCTGCGGGATGTCCTCCGCCCGGGTGACGAGGCGGGAGTGCTTGGCGATCGGCATGGTGACGCCGACGATGTCCGCCTCCTGGAAGGCGTCCGTGCCGATCGCCGTGGAGTTCACCTGCCCGGTGATGAACACGACGGCCTGGGAGTCCATGTGGGCGTCGGCGATGGCGGTGACGAGATTGGTGGCTCCGGGACCGGAGGTGGCCAGGGCGACGCCGGGACGGCCGGTGGCCAGGTAGTAGCCCTGGGCGGCGTGGCCTGCGCCCTGCTCGTGGCGCACCAGGATGTGACGGATGGACGAGGAGTCCATCAGCGGGTCGTAGGTCGGGAGGATCGCGCCGCCCGGAAGGCCGAAGACATCGGTCACACCGATCTCCTCGAGGCTGCGGACGATGCCGGCGGAGCCGGTCATGCGGGTCGGCTCGACCGTGCGGCACGGGCCGGGGACGCGCGGCTCGATGTTGTCGGAGCGGTGGGGACGGGGCGGGCGGGGCGTCAGCGGTGCCGTGGCCGTGCCCGCGCGCTGCGGCGTGCTCATGAATGCTCACCTCGGTGGACGGAGGGTGGTGGAACTCTGGGTCCATCCGCGGACCCGCCGACCTGGTGGGGCCGGGGGTCCTCCGCGGCCGGCCCTGTGGTGGGGGACGGACGCGACGGGTGGTCTCCTGGGTCACACTATCCGCGCAGCGCGGCGACCCCGGCCATGTGTCCGCGGGGACGTCTCACCATGCGGGATCCATGACCGGATCGTGAACAGCGCGGCCGTCGAGGTCCGTGACGAGCACCTGTGCGCGGACACCCGGGCGCAGCCTGCCGAGATCGAGGCCGAGCGCGTCGGCGGGCACCGCGGTGACGGCACGCAGCGCCTGTTCCAAGCCGATCCCGGCGGCCACGGCGTGCTCGACGGAGCCTGCCAGGGTGACCGTCGAGCCGGCGATCGCCCCGGGCTCCCGGCCCTCGCCATGTATCCGGGCGACACCGCCGGCGACCGTCACCGCGAGGGGCCCGAGCCGGTAGTCGCCGTCCGCGCAGCAGGCGGCCGCCATCGCGTCGGAGACCATCGCCCACCGACGGCCCGCCTCGGCGGCGGTGCGGCGCAGCACGGCCGGATGCAGGTGCACGCCGTCGGCGATCGTCTCGATCGTCACCAGCCCGGCCCGGGCACCCTCCAGGAGCGCGAGGACGGGACCGGGGTCCCGGTGGGTCGGTCGGCGGCAGCCGTTGTACAGGTGCGTCGCCACGGTGGCCCCCGCCTCGATGGCCTCCAGCGTGGTCCCGTAGTCGGCGGCGGTGTGTCCGACCCCGACGACGGCCCCCGCCTCCGCCAGCCGCCGCACCGCGTCGAGGCCGCCGGGCAGCTCGGGCGCCAGTGTCACCATCAGCGGCGCCCCGTCGGCGGCGGCGAGCAGCCGGTCCACGTCGGCCGGTGTCGGAGCGCAGAGCGCCGCGGGGTCGTGTGCGCCGCGGTGGTCCGGGGCGAGCCACGGCCCCTCGAGATGGAGCCCGGCCAGCACCCCCTCGGCCACGAGCGGGGCCAGGGCACGGACCTGGCGCTCCACCACGGGCACCGGCTCGCTCACGAGCGAGGCCACGACGTGCGCCGTGCCGTGGGCCCGCAGCGTCGCCGCGGCGTGGCGGGCCGCCTCCGGCCCCTCAGAGAAGGACGCACCCCCGGCGCCGTGGCAGTGGATGTCCACCGGCGCCGGTGCGAGGACCACGTCGCCGAGATCGTGGACCGGCGCCCCCGCCAGGCGTGCGGCGAGCGCCCTGCCTGCGCTCGGCTCGCCCGCGGCCGCAGGGCCCTCCCCCGGGCCGTCGACGACGGTCGACGCGGAGCGTGCCGGCGGCAGACCCGGACCGGACCACACGGCCAGGACGCGGTCGCCGTCCAGGGCGAGGCGGCCGTCGTCGTGCATCACGTCCCCGTCATGGACGTGCGCGGCGCGCAGGATGCAGGGGCCCGCGCCCGGCACACGCCGACCGCCCCCGGCGTCAGGCACGGGGGCGGTCGGCGGCGTCGGCGTCATGGCCTCGAGGACCTGGGGACCCGGGCCTCAGCCCAGGTAGGCGCCCTCGGCGGCCGAGTGGACGAGCTTGGCGTACTTGCCGAGCACGCCGGTGGTGAACTTCGGCTGCACCGGCTCCCAGGACTCGCGGCGGGCGGCCAGCTCGGCCTCGTCCACGAGCAGGTCCATGGAGCGGCCGGCGATGTCCACGCGGATGCGGTCGCCGTCCTGCACCAGGCCGATCGGACCGCCCTCGGCGGCCTCCGGGGCGATGTGGCCGATGCACAGGCCCGTGGTGCCGCCGGAGAAGCGACCGTCGGTGATGAGCAGGACGTCCTTGCCCAGGCCGGCACCCTTGATCGCGCCGGTGATCGCGAGCATCTCGCGCATGCCCGGGCCGCCCTTCGGCCCCTCGTAGCGGATGACCACGACGTCGCCGGCGGTGATGGTGCCGTCCTCGAGGGCGTCCATGGCGGCGCGCTCGCGGTCGAAGACGCGGGCGGTGCCCTCGAAGATGTCGGCGTCGAAGCCGGCGGACTTCACGACGGCGCCCTCGGGAGCGAGCGAGCCGTGGAGGATCGCGATGCCGCCGTTGGGGTGCATCGCGTCGTCCATGGTGCGGATGACCTTGCCGTCCACCGGGTCGGGGTCGAGCGCGGCCAGGTTCTCGGCGAGGGTCTTGCCGGTGACGGTGAGGGTGTCCCCGTGCAGCAGGCCCTCGTCCAGCAGGGCCTTCATGACCACCGGGACGCCGCCGATGCGGTCCACGTCCGTCATGACGTACTGGCCGAACGGCTTGAGGTCTGCGATGTGCGGGGTGCGGTCGGCGATGCGGTTGAAGTCGGACAGCTGCAGGTCCACGCCCGCCTCCCGGGCGATGGCGAGCAGGTGCAGCACGGCGTTGGTGGACCCGCCGAACGCCATGGTCACGGCGATCGCGTTCTCGAACGCGGGCTTGGTCATGATGTCCCGGGCCGTGATGCCCTGGCGGAGCATGGTCACCACGGCCTCGCCCGAGCGGCGTGCGAAGGCGTCGCGGCGGCGGTCCGCGGACGGGGCGGCGGCGGAACCGGGCAGGGACATGCCGAGCGCCTCGCCGATGGAGGCCATGGTGTTGGCGGTGTACATGCCGCCGCAGGCGCCTTCGCCCGGCACGATGGACTTCTCGATGCGGAGCAGGTCCTCCTCGGACATGAGGCCGCGGGCGCAGGCACCGACCGCCTCGAAGGCGTCGATGATGGTGACCTGCTTCTCGGTGCCGTCGGTCAGGCGGGCCACGCCCGGCATGGTCGATCCGGCGTAGACGAACACGGAGGCCAGGTCCAGGCGGGCGGCGGCCATGAGCATGCCCGGCAACGACTTGTCGCAGCCGGCGAGCAGGACGGAGCCGTCCAGGCGCTCGGCCATCATCACGGTCTCCACCGAGTCGGCGATCACCTCACGGGAGACGAGGGAGAAGTGCATGCCCTCGTGGCCCATGGAGATGCCGTCCGAGACGGACACGGTGCCGAACTCCAGCGGGAAGCCGCCGGCGGCATGGACGCCGTCCTTGGAGGCCTGGGCGAGGCGGTCCAGGGAGAGGTTGCACGGGGTGATCTCGTTCCAGGACGAGGCGATGCCGATCTGCGGCTTATCGAAGTCCTCGTCCCCCATGCCGACCGCGCGGAGCATGCCGCGGGCGGCGGTGCGCTCCTTGCCGTCGGTGACGTCGCGGGAGCGAGGCCTGGCGTCGACCTCCGCCGACCCTGCAGTGCTGTCCTGAGCCTTCGAGGTGGTGTCCATGCGCACATCATAGGGACGGCGTGCGGCAGTGAGACGGTCGCGTCCGCCAGATGACATGCAATCGGATCGTGACCTGTCACGGCACTGCCCCGCCGACGGCCTCACGTACGTTGGAGACATGGACTCGCTCACCCTCCAACGACGACTGCGCGGCGTGTTCGACGCTCGGGTCTTCAACCACGGCGACTACAACCTCGTCTACGGCCAGACCTCCGGCACGGCCACGCCGTACGTGATCGGCTACCGGCGCGCCCCGCAGGAGCTCGTGCTGTGCCCGGTCGATCCGTCACGCCCGGTGGTGGAGGACGATGCGGACCCGAGCGAGGTCTCCACGGTCTCCCTGGGGAACGTGGCCACCGTCGCGGACACGGGCAGCGGCTATCAGCTGGAGACGGTGACGGGCTTCCGCACCTGGTTCGAGGTCTCCCCCCGCTGCCGCGTGCACGTGGGTGACCTCTCCGAGACCGGCGTGGCCGAGCTGGACCAGTCCGACGACGCCGCGGACTTCCACGAGTTCATGTCCGGATTCATGGACGAGCTCGACGGTCTCTACGCCGATGTGGACATTCGCAAGAAGGCCTGATAGAGTCTTCTCTCGTTGCAACGGAGCGAGTCCGAAAGGAACGGTCCGGAGCATGGCCTGCGCCTCTAGCTCAATTGGCAGAGCATCAGACTCTTAATCTGCAGGTTCCGGGTTCAAGTCCCGGGGGGCGCACACACCAGAAGGGCCCGTCACCGCGAGGTGACGGGCCCTTCGTCGTCCCGGGCGCCCGCACCGCGATCGGTGGTGTGAGAAACGCCTCATCCTCCCGGGGCGGGCGCGGACCGCATGTGTCAGAGTGGAGCCATGACCACCGAGAACACCCGCCTTGCCGTCGGGGACACCGCACCCGACTTCACCCTCCAGGACCAGGACGGCCGCCCCGTCTCCCTGCACGACCATGCCGGCAAGAACGTCATCGTCTACTTCTATCCGGCCGCCTCCACTCCGGGCTGCACCAAGCAGGCCTGCGACTTCCGCGACTCCCTCGCCTCCCTCAAGGCCGCCGGCTACGTGGTGCTCGGCATCTCCCCGGACCCGATCGGCAAGATCATCCGCTTCGCCCAGAAGGAGGGCCTGACCTTCCCCCTGCTGTCCGACGAGGACCATGCGGTGGCCGAGGCCTACGGCGCCTGGGGCGAGAAGAAGAACTACGGCAGGACCTACGAGGGCCTGATCCGCTCCACGATCGTGGTGGACCCGGCCGGCAAGGTCAGCCTCGCGCAGTACAACGTGAAGGCCACCGGCCACGTGGAGCGCCTGCGCAGGGCCCTCGGGGTCGACTGATCCGCCCCGGTCCGGGCCGATACACTGGGCACCCTGACCGGGCCGTCCAGCGCGGCCCGTCCGCGCGGGCGTGGCGGAACTGGCAGACGCGCTGGATTTAGGTTCCAGTGTCCTACGACGTGGGGGTTCGAGTCCCCCCGCCCGCACTCATTCAGCCGCAGAATCATGCGGTTGCGCGCGGCACCTGTCCCCATTGGGCCGTCCTCGAAGCCGCCCAGCACGACACCGACCGCGCCGCCCAGGCGCTCCTGTCCGCCGTGCCGTTGCCCCAGTCCGTTGCTTTCCTGACTCGAGTTCGCCGTGGCACTGGCACCGCTGATGACCTTCGGTGTGGTCGCACCCCGCCGTGCCACGAACAGGACCCCCTCCTGTCTTGGTCGGCCAGATCTGTGATGAGGTCACGGATGACCGCGATGGCCCGGCCCGGGAGGGGGTGCGGGCCCGCTGTGCTGGTGGGGACGGGGCGTGGCCGCGCCTACGATGGGCACATGAAGCGTCCGGTCTTGCTTGTCCTGCTCGTCCTCATCACCGTGGCGGCTGTCGTGGCTGTGTGGTGGTCCGGTCGTCAGCCGGCGCCGGAGGGCGCCGTCAACGACGTGAAACCGTTTCAGTACCAGGCGGACACCCGGCCCACGGTCGAGGTCTACGGTGACTCCATCAGCCAGGGTGACTCCAGCAACTTCTCCTCTGGCAACACGGGCCCCACCTCATGGGTCAGCCACCTGGGCGGGCCTGACGGGCTGCGCTTCGTCGGCGGTTATGCGCGTCCGGGCATGAAGATGACCGAGGCGGCGTCGGAGGCGTCCAACATCGTGGTCCCGCAGCAGACGGCGTCCACCGTGGTGGTGGAACTCGGCACGAACGACATCAACACTGGCGGCGAGTGGAGCGATTTCGCTGAAGCGCTGGAGGACTTCACCAGCCACCTCGATGTGGAGCCGTCCGGCATTGTTGTGGTCGGTGTCGGGCCGATCGACCGGCTGGATCCCGACGCCATCGCCGCCTGGAACGAGCGGACGCAGGATTTGGCGGACGAGAAGGGCTGGCTCTACGTATGGCCGTTCAGTGATCTGACGGACGCGGACGGCTACTGGGTGCCGGAATACACCGAGGACGGCCTGCACCCGAACAAGAGCGGCGCGCAAGTGCTAGGAGCCAATATGGCTGAGGAGGTGCGCGCCGCCCTGGCCGAGCGGTGAATCACGGCAGGATCGGAACGCACTGCTTACTGGCGGCGCGGATCGCCGCGATGTCAATCCACCGCGTGGTGCCGCCCGCGCCGGCGCGCCCGATGGCCGAGAAGACAACGCCGTCCGTACTCGTTCCGAGAGGTGACCGGCAGGGCCTCAGCCCGCGAGGCTCACGGCCGGGTTCATGATGGTCTCGTACTCGAGGGGCGTCAGCCGAACCAGACGGAACTGCCGGCGCCCAGGGTGGTACTTAGGCTCGATCCACGTGACGATCGCGATCCGCAGCTCCTGGCCGGCCTTCCACCTCTTGCGATCCAGAACGTTCTTCTGACAGCAGTGCGAAGAACCATTCCATGGCCTCGTTGACACCGGCAGCACCGGCCTCGCCCATCGAACCCGTCAGCTGGTGGCGGTTCAGCGAATGCACAAAGGTCCTGGACCGAAGGTCTCACCGGCGATCTGGGCCAGGGTCACGCCGTCGTCGCCGGCGCGGGCGACGCACACGACAGCGTCGCGGAACTCTTGGGGGTACGGAGCGAGCACAGGACCATCCGTCCAGGCTGCCCTGCGGGCAAGCCAGATCAGATGTCACCTCACCGTGCATCAGCTGCGCCGGCACGGCTGACCCCAGAGGACACGCGGCGTCGTTGCGGCACCTTTCGCGTAGTCTGGTGTCGTGTCCGCCGCCCTCTGGTGGCGCTCACATTCGGCTTGCTGGTGCGCCTGACGGCGGATTCGCGGGCCCCACCATGGGGGCGGCGCTGGGGTTCGAGGCCCCCGCCCGCACTCGTCACGACGACGGCCGCGTCCGTCCGGAGGACACCGCACCAGGGTGCCCCGCCACAGGGACGGCGCCCAGACCGAACGACACCGAGGGAGGCCTGCCATGGAGCTGTCGCGCCGTGCCGCCCTGGGCCTGGGCCTGTCCGGGCTCGCCCTCGCCGCGGCAGGCTGCACCGAGGACCTGCGCCGCCCGGCTTCGCCGACCCCCTCGCCGAGCGCCTCCTCCAGCGCAGTCGCGGCGACCGGACCCCGCGGCCGAACCCTGGTGGTCGGCTCCCCCGGGCGTCTCACCTCCCGCGACCCTCACCTGCAGTGGGACTCGGAGACCTTCCGCCTCTCCCGCCAGGTGTTCGAGACCCTGCTGGGCGTGGACCCGGAGACCGGCAAGGCCGTGCCCGCCCTGGCCGAGAGCCACGAGGTGACCGCCGACGGTCGCATCCACCGCTTCCGCCTGCGCGAGGGGGTGGTGTTCTCCGATGACACCCCGTGCGATGCGGCTGCCGTGGCGGCCAACGTGGAGCGCTGGGCGGCGAAGGATGAGCGCGAGGACGTCACCGCCTCCCCCTTCGTCTCCGTCTTCGGCGCCCACCTGGGCGAGGAGGACTGCCGTCTGGACTCCGTCGAGGTCGAGGACGAGCTGACCCTGCGGCTGACGCTCAGCACGCCGCTGCGACATCTGGCGATGGCCTTGACGGCACCGCATTTCGCCATCTCCTCGCCCCAGTCCTGGGAACGCACCGCCCATACCCCCGAGGGCAGCGTCTCCTCCCCCGCCGGCACGGGGCCCTATCGCTGGGCCACGGCACAGGAGTCGCACGCGGCCCTCTCGGCCGCCTCGGCGGTGCGCCGAGGCGCCGTGCTGGTCGCCAGCTCCACCTACCGCGGTGAGCGCCCGCAGGCGTCCCCGGTGATCGTGGCCTCCTGGGGCCGGGTCGGCACCCGCCTGCGCGAGTTCCGCCGCGGCCATGCGGACGTCATCGACGTGGTCTCCCCGCCGCAGCTGCGCCCGCTCGTGGAGTCCGGCGCCCAGGTCCTGCAGCGTGACCCGCTGTCCGTGCTCTACCTGGGCATGAACATGGCGCACCCGGTGATGGGCTCGCTCTACGTCCGGCAGGCCGTGGCGCACGGCGTGGACCGGCCGGCCCTCGCCCGTTCCGGGCTCTTCCTGGACGGCACCTCGATGGCCCATGACGTGGTGCCGCCGACCCTGGGCGTGGCCAACGAGGACGCCGAGCGCTACGACATCAACCCCCGTGAGGCCCGCGACCTGCTCCACCTGGCCGGCTACGAGGGCGAGCCGCTCGAGTTCCTCTACCCGACCGGCACCGGCCGGCCGTCCCTGCCCACCCCGGAACTCGTCTACGCCCGGATCGCCGAGGACCTCGGGAAGATCGGGCTGAACATCGTGCCCGTGCCTGTGCCCGCGGACGAGGACTACCAGCGCACGGTCCGTGAGCGCGAGGGCCGAGCGCTGCACCTGATGAGCCGTGACGGCCTCTTCCGCGACCCCCACGCCTTCATCGAGCCGCTCTGCCGTTCGGACGCCGCGGAGACGAACTACGCGAACCCCCACGTGCAGCGGCTGCTGCAGCGCGCGGCCCTGGCCGAGGACGACGATCGCCGTCGCGAGGTGTTCGGGCAGATCCTCGCCTCCCTCGCCCTCGACCTCCCGGTGCTGCCGCTGGTCTACCCGATCTCCGCGGCCGCCGTGGGCGCCCGGGTCCAGGCCTACCCGACCTCCCCGCTGCTGGACGAGCACTACTCCTCCGTCCGGCTCTCCGCCGACTGAAGCGGCACCTGCCCGGAGTGCGTCCGGGGCCGCCAGACCCGGCCCGTCGGAGTGAGTCCCGTCATGCCGGTGACAGGACGTGGGCGCGGCGTCCGCGGTAGTAGACTCGGGCCCGAGCGGACGGACCCCGCAGACCTCCCGTCCACGGTGGTCGGGACCGGGTCCCACCCGCACCCGCATCCGCGTCCTTGACCTCGGAGAGTTGTTTTTCGTGACCACGCAGACCACCACCACGCACGACGTCGTCCTCATCGGCGGCGGCATCATGTCCGCCACGCTCGGCACCCTGCTGCAGAAGCTGGAGCCGACCTGGTCGATCGCCCTCTACGAGAACCTGGACCAGGCCGGCCTGGAGTCCTCGGATCCGTGGAACAACGCCGGCACCGGCCACGCCGCCCTGTGCGAGCTGAACTACGCACCCCGCCAGGCCGACGGCACCGTGGACCCGACCAAGGCCCTCGGCATCAACGAGCAGTTCTGGGTGTCCCGCCAGTTCTGGTCCTCCCTCGTGCAGGACGGCACCCTGAAGGACCCGAAGTCCTTCATCAACCCGCTGCCGCACATGTCCTTCGTGTGGGGCGACGACCATGCCGACTACCTGCAGGCCCGCTACGAGGCGATGTCCGCGCAGCCGCTGTTCGAGACCATGGAGCACACCGAGGACCCGGAGAAGATCCGCGAGTGGACCCCGCTGCTCATCAACGGCCGCCACGACGGCAAGCGCCTGGCCGCCTCCCGCGTGGCCGGCGGCACCGACGTCGACTTCGGCGCCCTGACCCGCCAGCTCGTCACCCGCATGGCCGACTCCGGCGTGGACGTGCGCTTCGGCCACAAGGTGACCGGCCTCACCCGCGGCACCGACGGCCGCTGGGAGGTCGGCGTGAAGAACCGCGCCGCCGGCGAGTCCTTCACCGACCGCGCCCGCTTCGTGTTCATCGGCGCCGGCGGCGGCGCCCTGCACCTGCTGCAGGCCTCGGGCATCCCGGAGGCCAAGGGCTTCGGCGGCTTCCCGGTGTCCGGCCAGTTCCTGCGCTGCACCGACGAGTCGATCGTGTCCCAGCACATGGCCAAGGTCTACGGCCAGGCCCAGGTCGGCGCCCCGCCGATGTCCGTGCCGCACCTGGACACCCGCTTCGTCGACGGCAAGCGCTCCCTCCTGTTCGGCCCGTACGCCGGCTTCTCCACCAACTTCCTGAAGTCGGGCTCCTACCTGGACCTGCCGTTGTCGGTCCGTCCGCACAACCTGGTGCCGATGCTCGCCGTGGCCAAGGACAACATGGACCTGACCAAGTACCTGGTCACCGAGGTCCTGAAGTCCCAGGACAAGAAGGTCGAGGCCCTCAAGGACTTCTTCCCGGAGGCCGACGGCTCGAAGTGGGAGCTGATCACCGCGGGCCAGCGCGTCCAGGTGATGAAGAAGGACAAGAAGAAGGGCGGCGTGCTGCAGTTCGGCACCGAGGTCGTCACCCACGGCGACGGTTCCCTGGGCGCCCTGCTCGGCGCCTCCCCGGGCGCCTCCACCGCCGCGCCGATCATGCTGTCCCTCCTGGAGCGCTGCTTCCCGGCCAAGATGGACGCCTGGAAGCCGCAGTTCGAGGCGCTGGTGCCGTCCTACGGCCGCAAGCTCAACGAGGACCGTGCCCTGCTGGACGAGGTGCGCTCGGCCACCGACTCCGCCCTGCAGCTGAACTGACCTCGTGAGGGCTCTCGCGCGGTTCTCCCTGGCACACCGCGCGCTGATCGCGCTGATCACGGTGTTCTGCACCGTGTTCGGCGTGATCGCGGCGGGTCAGCTCAAGCAGGAGCTGGTCCCGTCGCTGGAGCTGCCGGTGATCTCCGTCACCACGGTGTATCCGGGTGCCGGCCCCGAGGTCGTCGACGACGCCGTCGGCGAACCCCTCGAGCGGGCCCTCCAGGCCGTCGAGGGGCTCGAGTCGACGCGGTCGACCTCGTCGAACGGCTTCAATGCCGTGCTCCTGCAGTTCGAGTACGGGACCGATCTGAACCGTGCCCGTGGTCAGGTCGACCGCGCCGTCTCCAACCTCGCCCCGCAGCTGCCGGACGAGGCGGAGACCACCTCCTTCGCCGGCTCGTTCTCCGACTTCCCGGTGATGTTCCTCGCGGTGTCCTCGGACTCGGACCTGAACCGCACCCGGCAGCGGGTGGAGGACGTGGCGGTGCCCCGACTGCAGCGTCTGGAGGGCGTGCGCGGCGCGGAGGTCACCGGCGGCACACAGGAGTACGTCTCGATCGTCCCGGACCAGGCGGGGCTCGCCGCCGCGGGGCTGTCCACGCAGGACATCGTCACCGCACTCGAGGAGAACGCCGGCCTGTTCCCCATCGGCCAGGTGACGGAGGGCTCGCTGACGCTCCCCGTCCAGGCCGGGTCTCCGGTCGAGGACATCGAGGATCTGAAGGACATCGTGCTGGTGCCCGCGGACGGCGAGTCCTCCTCCCCGGACCGCGCTCCCCCGGCCCTGGGCGATGTCGCGGAGGTCTCGATGGCCGAGGCCGAGCCCACATCACTCTCCCGCACCAACGGCGTGGACACGCTGTCCCTGAGCATCACCGCCACCCCGGACGCTGATCTGGTGCGCGTCTCCGAGGCCGTGGAGGAGATCCTGCCGGAGCTGGAGGGCGTCGTCGGGGACAACGCCCGCTTCACGGTGGTCTTCGATCAGGCCCCGTTCATCCAGCAGTCCATCGACACGCTGTTCCTGGAGGGCGTCCTGGGCCTGGGCTTCGCGGTCCTGGTGATCGCCGTCTTCCTGCTCTCCCTGCGCTCCACCCTGGTCACGACGGTCTCGATCCCGCTGTCGCTGCTGGCCACGCTGATCGGCGTCTGGCTGTCCGGCTACTCGCTGAACATGCTCACGCTGGGCGCGCTGACCATCGCGATCGGCCGTGTGGTGGACGACTCGATCGTGGTGGTGGAGAACATCCGCCGCCACCTCGGCCTCGGCGAGGATCGGCGCACGGCGATCGTGCGCGGCACCGGCGAGGTCGGTCTGGCGATCACCGCCTCCACCCTCACCTCGGTGGCCGTGTTCCTCCCGGTCGCGTTCGTCTCCGGCCTGGCCGGCGAGCTGTTCCGGCCGTTCGCCGTGACCATGTCCCTGGCCCTGCTGGTCTCTCTGCTGGTGGCGCTGACGATCGTGCCGGTGCTGTCTTTCTGGTTCCTCGGCGGCACGGCGTCGCGGCGGACAGCGGGACAGGCGGCCGCTGAAGGGCTTGTCGACGACGGCCCCTCGCCCTCCGCTCGTCCGGTCGCCCACGCCTCCTGGCTGTCCCGGGCGTACCGCCCGGTGCTCCGCAGCACCCAGGCTCATCCGAAGACCACGATCGCCGCCGCGCTGGCCGTGCTCGTCGGCACCGGGGCCCTCGTCCCCCTGCTGCCCACCAACCTGCTGGGCGACACGGGCCAGAACTCCTTCACCGTCACCGCGCGCCAGAGTCCAGGCTCCTCGCTGGAGACCACGACCGCCGCGGCAGAGAAGGTCGACGAGGCCCTGCGCGGAACCGAGGGCGTGCAGGATGTGCAGTTCACGGTCGGCTCGGCCGGGATGATGGCGATGTTCGGCGGCGGCGCCACGGACGAGGCCAGCTTCACCGTGGTCACCGACCCGGCCGTGGACCAGCCCGCCCTGCAGGACGAGGTGCGCGGCAGGCTGGCCCGTCTGCAGGACGTGGGCGAGGTGGAGGTCTCCCCCGCCGAGGGCTTCGGCGGCTCGGACATCGAGGTCACGGTCACCGCGCCGACCCCGGAGCAGCTGTCCGCCGCAGCGGAGCAGGTCGCGGACCGGATGCGCGGCCTGGAGGGGGTGCGCGAGGTGACCACGCCGGCCACAGACACCCGCCCCACCTTCCAGGTCGAGGTCGACCCGCAGGCCGCGGCCGCCGCCGGACTCACCGAGGAGGCGGTCTCCGGCCAGGTGGCCGCCGCATTGGACGCGGTCCCCTCTGGCCAGGTGCGCTTCGGGTTCACCGACTACACCGTGCGCCTGGGCGATCCCGAGCCGGTCACCTCTCGCGCCGAGCTCGAGGCCGTCGAGGTCATGACACCCACGGGGCCGGTGGCCCTGTCCGAGCTGGCAGAGGTCCGCCAGGAGGACGTCCCGGCGAGCGTGACCTCCTCCGACGGCGAGCGGACCGCGGTGGTGTCCGTGACTCCCGGCTCCGACGACCTCGGCGCGGCCACCGCGGCTGTCCGTGAGGCCCTCGACGGCATGGAGTTCGCCGAGGGCGTCGCGGCGGAGATCGGGGGCGCCGCCTCCCAACAGGAGAAGACGTTCCGGGATCTGGGCCTGGCCCTGCTGGCGGCGGTGGCGGCGGTGTACGTCGTCATGGTGGCGACGTTCCGCTCGCTGCTGCAGCCGTTCGTGCTGCTGGTCTCCATCCCGTTCGCAGCCACCGGCGCGTTCATCGCCCTGCTGGTGACGGGCACCTCCCTGGGGCTGCCGAGCCTAATCGGCATGCTCATGTTGGTGGGCGTGGTGGTGACGAACGCGATCGTGCTGATCGACCTGATCAACCAGTACCGCCGGGATGTGGGGCTCGGGCTGGACGAGGCGATCGAGCTGGGTGCGCTGAACCGCGTCCGCCCGGTGGTCATGACGGCCCTGGCGACCATCCTGGCGCTCATGCCCATGGCCCTGGGCGTGACCGGCCACGGCGGTTTCATCTCGCAGCCGCTGGCGGTGGCGGTGGTGGGCGGCCTGCTGTCCTCCACGGTGCTGACGCTGGTCGTGCTGCCGGTGCTCTACCGGTTCGCGGAGGCCCGTGGCGAGCGCCGCCGCCTGGCGGAGCAGTCCCGGATCGAGCAGGCCCGGGCCGAGCAGGAACGACAGCTGCGCGAGGCCGAGGCGGCCGCACAGGCCGGTGCCGGGGACCCCGCCCCCGCTCCGGGCCCTCGGCGCCGCGGCCTGCGCGAGCGCTTGAGGAAACTCACTCCGCGGCGACGCCGCACCGCCTGAGCGTGACTGCCGACGTCGGCAGCGCCTGAGCGCCGTTGCCGGCCGCGGCAGCGCCTGAGCGCCGTTGCCGACGCCGCGCCACCGACCCACGCGACCAGAGCCTCCGATCGCGCGCTCGAGGCCCTTCCCACCCCCGGTCTCAGTCTCCGTCGTGGACGGCGAGCGAGGAGCCGCGGCGGTGCTTGGTGACGGCCAGGCGGGTGGGGATGTCGTTCTTCATGCGCTCGACGTGGCTGACGAGCCCGACGGTGCGGCCGCCGGTGCGCAGGGAGTCCACGACCCCCATCACCTCGTCCAGGGTCTCCGTGTCCAGGGACCCGAACCCCTCGTCCACGAAGAGCGTATCCAGCTCGATGCCGCCGGAGGCCGCCTGCACGGTGTCCGCAAGACCCAGGGCGAGGGACAGGGAGGCCATGAAGGTCTCGCCGCCGGACAGGGTGGAGGGGTGCCGGACCTCGTCCACATAGTGGTCGCGCACGACGATCTCGAGGCCCTTGTTGCCGCGCCCGCCGACCGCGTCCGAGTACTCGAGGCAGTAGCGGTCGTCGGTCATCTTCCGCAGGCGTTCGGAGGCCGCGGCGGCGACCTCCTCGAGGCGCCCGGCCAGCACGTAGCTGGTGAGCGGCATCTTCAGGCGGTTCTCGCCGGAGCCGCGCACCAGGGCGAGCAGGCCGGTGACGCGCTCGTGCTCGGCGATCAGGTCCGCCGCCCGGCCCAGGACCTCGCGCAGGACGGCGGACTGCCGGCGTACGGCGGACACCAGGGCGGCCCGCGAGCCGACGACGGCCCCCTGCTCCCGGGAGGCGGCCTCGGCCGCCTGCAGACGCTCGACGGCGGCCGCGGTCTGCGCCTCGTCCGGCGCCTGCGTCCCCTCCGCCCGGAGCCGGCGCCCCTCGGCCACCAGGGCGGTGGCGGCGAGCTCGGCCAGCGCGGACTCCTCGCGCGCGTAGGCCTGCACGGCGGCCTCCTTCGCGGCGGCGTCCTCGGGCGAGAGGCGGGCGGCACGGGCCGCAGCCACGTCCGCGAAGTCCTTCTCCGCCAGCGCCGAACGCAGTGCGTCCTCGGCCTGGGCGGCCAGAGCGCCGGCGGAGGCACGGCGGCCGAGGGCCTCGTCGAGGCTCTCCAGCAGCGACCGGGCGGCGACGACGGCGTCCCGGCGCGCCTCCAGGTCCCCGCCCTCGCCGGCGGCCGCGGCGACGGACTCCTCGAGATCGGCGATGCGCTCGGCACGCTGGGCGGACTGCTCCTCGAGCTTGCCGTCCTCGGTGGCCAGCTCGGCCAGGAGCGCGGCGACGGACTCCTGCTTCGTCTGAGCCGTGGTCAGACGGCGGCGTGTCGCCGCCAGTGCACGCTTGGCGGCGGCCAGCTCCTGCTTGGCCGTCTCAGCGGCCGAGACCGCCTCCGAGGCCTCGTCCACGCCCAGTCCGCCGGCGGCGGTCTGCGCCTCGTGGAGGCGGGCCTGGGCGGCGGTCACGTCGGCCGCGGCCGCGGCGGTGGCGGCGGACGCCTTCTCCAGGGCCTTCTCGGCCCGCTGGACGGCGGCCTCGGTGACGTCCTCGTCCACGGGGTCGGCCGGCCGGGGGTGCTCCACGGAGCCGCAGACCAGGCAGGGATGACCGTCCTCGAGCTGCGCGGCCAGCTCGGAGGCGGCCTGCTCGTAGCGGGACCGGAGCAGGTCGAGGCGCCGCTGGGCGGCCTTCTCCTCGGCCTGGCGAGCCTGGGTGTGGGCGGCCTCGGCGGTCTCGAGCTCGGCGGCGCGGGCAGCGGCCGTCTCGGCCGCCTTGCGACGGGCCCGCGCGGCGGCCAGCTCCGCGTCCACGGCGTCCTGGGCCCCGAGCTTCGCGGCGCCGGCCTCCACCTCCTCCCGCAGCGCGGCGACCTCCTCAGCCCGGGCGTCGCGCTCGGTCTCCGCGGTCCGGCGCTCCCCCACGATGGCCTCACGGCGCTGCGCGGCGGCGGCCTGCTGTTCCTGCAGCCGTCCGATGCGGATGCGGTCCTTCAGGCCCGCGGCGACCGCATCGGCGGCGGAGGCGCCGGCCTGGACGGCGGAGCGCACGGCCTTCCGGGCACGTTCCTCCTGCACCGTCTCCCAGGCCTCTGCCTGCTCACCCTGCTGCACCTCCCCCTGCTCCGCGCGGGCTGCGGCCAGCCATCCGGCGGCGGTGGCGTCGGCTTCGGCCCGCTCGCGGGCAGCCTCCTCCTGGGCGGCGGCGGACTCCGCGGCGCCCGCCGCCTTCTCGGCGCGAGCGGCGGCGGTGACCACGGCCTCGGCGCGGCGGTGGGCCTCCACGGCCGTCCGGTCCGCAGCGGTGGCCTCGGCCTTCGACCGATGGTCCTCGTCCCGGACCGCCCAACCCGCGGCGGCCTCGAGCGCCTGGCCGGTGCGGCGCAGCTGCTCGAGCGCGGTGCGTGCGGCCTTCTCGGCGGCCTCGGCCTCGTCCTGGCGGGTCTTCGCCGCGGCGTGGGCGGCGTCGGCCCGCTCGGCGACCAGCGTCAGGAGGTCGTCGTCGTCCTCCGGATAGGGGGCGGGGTCGTGCCAGTCCTGGCCGAGCTCCTCGCGGGCGGCCTCACGCAGCTGCTCGCGCGCGCTCTGCGCGATCTGCCTGTCCGCGGCCGCACGGCTGTCCAGGCGGTCGGCCTCGGCCTTGAGGTGCTCTTCCACGCCGTCGAACCGCTGGGTGCCGAACAGCCGGCGGAGCAGGTCCCTGCGCTCGTCCGATGTGGCCGTGAGGAAGCGCGCGAACTGGCCCTGCGGGAGCATGACGACCTGCATGAACTGCTCGGCGTCCAGGTGCATCACGGAGGCGATCTGCTGGCCGACCTCGTCCGCGCGGGTCAGCGGCGCCGTCCAGGCGCCGTCCTTCAGCTCGCGCAGGGACACGGAGGCCGGGGTCGTGGTGGTGCCCTTGCCCCGCTTCTTGGGACGCGCGTGGCGGGGCGAGCGGAGCACCTCGAAGCGCCGTGTCTGGACGGTGAACTCGACGAGCACTTCCGGGGCCACAGTGCCGGCGGGACGGAGCGTGGTGACCAGGGAATCGGGCGAGCGGCCGCCCGGCACGGAGCCGTAGAGGGCGTAGCAGAGCGCGGTGAGGATGGTGGATTTGCCGGCGCCGGTGGGACCGTCCAGCAGGAACAGCCCGGCGCTGTTGAGCGCCTCGAAGTCCACGTCCTGGGTCTCGGCGTACGGGCCGATCCCGGTGAGGCGGATGCTGTGGATCCTCATGCCTGGACCTCCTGCACACGGGCGGCGGAGAGGGCGGCGTCCAGCAGGGCCGTTTCCTCCTCGGTGGCAGCGCGCTCGCGCACGTGGTGCACGAAGCCGGTGGTCAGGGCCAGGTCGGACGGGGCGTCCCGCAGCGCCTGGGCGTAGGTCTTCTCCCGCTCCTTGCGCCCGCCGGCGGGCTCGTGGCGGAAGACGAGCACGTGCGGGTAGCGCGCGCGCAGGCGCTCCAGCGCCTTCTCCGGGCGTTCGTCGTCTGTGACCGTGACCTGCACCCAGCGGTCCTCGGCCCAGTCGAACTCGGCGGACTCGAGCAGTTCGGCGGTCGGTCCGGAGAGCACGGCGAGCTGCCGCCCTCCGGGCCAGTCCACCTTCTCCACCGCGGTCACGTCGCCGCCGCTGACGTGGACGAGCCAGCCGCCCTTGTCCTGCTGCCACTCGCCGAAGGAGTACGGCAGCGGGGAGCCCGAGTAGCGCACGTGCTCGGCCATGGTCTGACGGCCGTGCAGGTGGCCGAGGGCCACATAGTCGAGACCGTCGAACACGCTGACGGGCACCTGGCCGAGCGTGCCGACGAGCGCCTCGGGGTCCTCGGCGCCGCAGTCCAGGTGCTCGCCCTCGCCGATGTCCCGCTCCCCCTCGGACCCCTGGCCGCCGGCGGCGAAGAGGTGGGCGAGCACGATCGAGGCGAGCGGGCCGCCGTCGGGGTCCTGCCGACGCGCGGCGAGGTCCGCGCGGATGCGGCGCACGGCCTCCTGCATCACCGGCGTGTGGTGCGGGTCCACACCCCACTCCTGCCCGAGATGGCGGGGTTCCAGGTAGGGGATGCCGTACACGGCGGCCCGCTCCCCGTCCCGGCCCTCCAGGAGGATCGGCTCGGCCAGGCGCTCCGGGTCGGTGCGCAGGTGCACGCCGGAGGCCTCCATGAGGGCGCCGCCGAAGCCGAGGCGGACGGCGGAGTCGTGGTTGCCGCTGGTCATGACCACGGCGGCGCCGGCGGCGCGGATCGCGGCGAGGGTCTCGTCCAGCAGGCGCACGGCGTCCGCCGGAGGCAGGGCACGGTCGTAGACGTCCCCGGCCAGGAGCACGGCGTCCACGCCGCGCTCGCGCACGGTGGCCACCAGCTGGTCCAGCACGGCGCGCTGCGACTCGAGCAGTCCGGTGCCGTGGAAGGAGCGTCCGATGTGCCAGTCGGAGGTGTGGAGCAGGATCATGGTCGTCACTCTAGTGAGGCCTGCGGACAGGATAAGGGCGGGCTGTGCACAGCCGGCGCTCACTAGCATGGAGGCATGACCGCCGAGCCCCTCGCCGACCCGCGCCTGCCCGACTATCCCGCCCGCGTCCTGGCCACCCTCGCCGCCGGGGCGGCCGGAGACGCCTACGGCTACACCGTGGAGTTCGACCGCGCCGACGCGATCGTGTCCGCCTGGGGCCCGACGGGCCTCGGGACCCCGGCCGAGCTGCTCGAGCGCCTGGGCGTGGCGCACCTGCCGATCTCCGACGACACGCAGATGACCCTCTTCGTGTCCGACGGCCTGCGCGAGTGGATCGAATGGCAGAACCGCGGACAGATGGCCGACGCCGCCGCCTGCGTCTGGCTGGCCTGCCTGCGCTGGCACCGCACCCAGACCGGCGCCCTGCCACAGGGTGCTCCCCCGGCACAGGACACCTGGCTGGATGCCCGCCGCGAGCTCCACGAGCGCCGCACCCCCGGCAACGCCTGCCTGTCCGGCCTCGCCGAGCCCGGCATGGGCGTGCCCACGGACCCGAAGAACCCGGCCTCCAAGGGGTGCGGCACCATCATGCGCTCGGCGCCCTACGGCATGGTCCCCGGCCTGCCGGACACCCATGTGGCGTCCTTCGCCCGCCAGGGTGCCGTGCTCACCCATGGGCATCCGACCGCCTGGACCTCCGCGGCCGCCTTCGCCCTGATCGTGGACGCGCTCTTCGCCGGCCGCACCCTGGCCGAGGCCGTGGAGACCGGCCGTGCCTGGCTCGCCGCCCAGGGCGAGGACGCAGCCGAGTCCCTCACCGCCCTCGAGCTCGCCCGGCAGCTGGCCGTCACGGCGGAGGGGGACGACGACGGCACGCGCCTGGGTGCCCCGGGGCACCTCCCCGTGGGGCTGGGCGAGGGCTGGGTGGCCGAGGAGGCGCTGGCGATCGCCGTCTACGCCGCACTCGTGGCCGAGCGGACGACGGACACCCCGGCCGCCGCGCTGGCCCTGGCCCTGCGGATCGGCGCGAACCACGACGGCGACTCGGACTCCACCGCCTCCCTGGCCGGGCAGCTGCTCGGCGCCGCCCACGGCATGGCGGTGTTCGGCGTGGAGTCGGCCGACGGGGTCCCGGTGGCGGCGCTGGCCGACGCGGTGCCGGAGTGGATCGCCGAGCGTGACGTGGTGGTCGAGGCCGCCGAACGCTGGGTGGCCGCCACCAGCTGACGACGTCGGCTGTCTTCCGTCAGGAGGCTGCCCGCCTGGCGCCGGCCACCGGTGCCGATGGTCGTCGAGCCCGTGGCGGGCCCGCCGGCATCACCGGGCGGCCGGGGGCCAGTTCCCGCCGAGCATCTGGAGGAATTCGGGCTCGGAGACCAGGGCGATCTGCTGTCCGGCCGCGCGACGGCGCAGCGCGTCGCGGGTCTTGCGGTGGGCCAGGGCCGTGGTGGTGACGCGGTCCGCGCCGCGGGCCGGGGCGCCGGAGCCGTCCGCCTCCCTGGCGGTGAGGACGAGATCCTCGGCGCAGAAGCCGTCCCCGATGACGAGCATGGTGGTGCGCGCGCTGACGCGGGAGGAGGGCTGCGCGCCGAGCGCAGCCGCCCGGTCCTTGGCCTCCTGCCGGGACATGCCGATGCCGCCGGTGAACACCACGACGTGCCCGAACAGGGGGTTCTGCGGGGACGCGTCCGGGTTGGCCGGCGTGTTCACGCCCTCCTCCGGCCAGCGCATGAAGTCCGGCATGGAGCGGTCGGAGCGCAGCGGCACCCGGGCGTCGAAGACGTCCTTCATGTCCCGCGCCTGACGGGTGGGGCGGGACTCGTGCCCCCGGCCGTGGGGGTGGCCGGCGAGACGGCCGACCTCGAGGCCGTGGGCGCCCAGGACGTGGGCGACCGGCACCGGGCCGGCGGCGTCCTGATGGGCACGGCGCCCGACGTCGATCAGGATCGCGGCGCAGGCCTCGGCATCCGCGAGCGCCTCATGGTGGCGGCCGGGCACGAAGCCGGCGGCGCGGCTGGCCGAGGGCAACGCGTAGCTGGGCAGGTCGTAGGCCTTGCGGGCCAGCATGAGCGTGCACGCGTACTCCAGCGGGGGCACGTCCGCATCCGACACCTCGAGGGCGGACTCGATGACGCCGACGTCGAAGCCCGCGTTGTGGGCCACGAGGACGTCCTGGCCGCAGAAGGCCCGCAGGTCCTCGAACACCTCGGCGAAGCGCGGCTGACGGGCGACCTGCTCCGCGGTGATGCCATGGATCCTCACGTTGCGGGGGTCGAAGCGGTCGAAGCCCAGCGGCGGCCGCATCATCCAGGAGGCGCGGTCCACCATCGCCCCGTCCCGCACGCGGACGACTCCCACGGAGCAGGGCGAGCCGCGGAAGCCGTTGGCGGTCTCGAAGTCGATCGCCGTGAAGTCCAGCCCGGGCACGGGCGCGGAGGACGACGGGGCGCTCATGTGGTGTGCTCCTCCTGGGCACGCAGGGCCTCGACGAGGGCCGGCAGCAGCGCGGTGAACGCCTCGCCGCGGTGGCTGATGGCGTTCTTCTCCTCCGCGGACAGCTGTGCGGTGGACACCTGCCGACCCTCGGGCTGGAGGATCGGGTCATAGCCGAAGCCGCCGTCGCCCACCGGCGCGGTGAGCAGGGTGCCGCGCAGGTGCCCCTCGGCGACGGTCTCGAAGACGATCTCACGGGCCCCGTCGGCGCCGGCCGGGCCCGGCACGGCGAGCGCGGCGCAGCAGACGAACCCCGCGCCGCGGTGCTCGGCCGGCACGTCCGCGAGCTGGTCCAGCAGCAGGCGGAGGTTCGCGGCGTCGTCCCCGTGGCGGCCTGCCCACCGGGCCGAGAAGATCCCCGGGGCGCCCCCGAGGACGTCGACGGACAGTCCGGAGTCGTCCGCCACGGCGATGAGGCCGGAGGCCGAGGCCACCGCGCGGGCCTTCTTCAGGGCGTTCGCGGAGAACGTCACGCCGTCCTCGACCACGTCCGGGGCGTCGACGGCCGCGGCGTCCACCACGGCGGCCTCCACATCCAGCTCCGGCATGGCGGCGGCGAGCATCTGGCGCAGCTCGCGGACCTTGCCGGCGTTGCGGGTGGCCAGGACCAGGCGGGCTCCCGAGGGGACGCCGTGCTCCGTCCCGGCGGGGGCGGTTCGGCTCATGCCCGCTCCCCGCGGAGGGTCTCGGCCTGGATCTGCGCCAGCTCGGCGGTGCCGGACAGGGCCAGGTCCAGGAGGGTGTCCAGCTCCTCACGGCGGAACGGGGCGCCTTCGGCGGTGCCCTGGACCTCCACGAAGTCGCCGGAGCCGGTGACCACCACGTTCATGTCCGTCTCCGCCTTGACGTCCTCGACGTAGGGCAGGTCCAGCACGGGCACGCCGTCCACGATGCCCACGGAGATCGCGGAGACCGAGTCCTTGAGGACCTTCGCCTCGCGCTTGACGTGGCCCTCGCGGCGGGCCCACTCGACGGCTTCGACGAGCGCGACGTAGGCGCCGGTGATGCTGGCGGTGCGGGTGCCGCCGTCTGCGTCCAGCACGTCACAGTCCAGGACGATCGTGTTCTCGCCGAGGGCGTCCATGTCGATCACGGCGCGCAGGGAGCGGCCGATGAGCCGCGAGATCTCGTGCGTGCGGCCGCCGATCTTGCCCTTGATGGACTCGCGGGTGCTGCGGGAGTCCGTGGCGCGCGGGAGCATCGCGTACTCCGCGGTGACCCAGCCGGTCCCCTCGCCCTTGAGCCAGCGGGGCACACCCTCGGTGAAGGAGGCGGTGCAGAGGACACGGGTGTTCCCGAACTCGATCAGGGCCGACCCCTCGGCCTGCCGGGACCAGCCCCGGGTGATGGTGATGGGGCGCAGCTCGTCGACGGCGCGTCCGTCCGGGCGGGTGTGGTTCTGGTCAGCAGCGGTCATGCCCACCAGTCTAGGACTCGCCTCAGACGCGGTAGCTCATGCCGGAGACGGCCACGGTGAGGGGTCCGTCATAGGCCTGCGCGGCCTCGGACACGGCCCGCTGGGGGTCGTTCCACACCGGAAGGTGCGTCAGCAGCAGACGCCTGGCGCGGGCACGGGCGGCCATACGCCCGGCGCGCAGGCCGGTGAGGTGCACGCCCTCGATCGCGTCGTCGCGGCCCTCGTGGAACGCGGCCTCGCAGAGGAACAGGTCGGCGTCGCGGGCGGCCTCGACGAGGCCGTCGCACTCGTCGGTGTCCCCCGAGTAGGTGAGCACGCGGGTGGTGGCGGAGCCGTCCGCGTCCGTCTCGTCCACCTCGATGCGCAGGGCGTAGGCCTCGTCGATGGGGTGGCGCACCGGGTGGGGCGTGATGCGGAACGGGCCAAGCCGGGCCGGCGTCAGCGGCTCCCACGTGGTGAAGTCGAAGTCCGGGTGCATGCCGGGCTCCGGGTCCATGCCGTAGGCCACGGCGATGCGCTCGGCGGTGCCGGTCGGGCCCAGCACCGGGACACGCCCGCGGTGCCAGCCGTCCGGGTTCCAGCGCACCGCCACGTGCAGGCCGCACAGGTCCATGAAGTGGTCCGGGTGCAGGTGGGACAGGCAGACACCGTCCAGGTCCTCCAGCATGATGTAGCGCTGCAGGGTGCCCAGGGAGCCGTTGCCCATGTCCAGCAGGATGCGCCACGTCTTCGGGGTGACGCCGTCCTCGGCCACGCCGTCCGCAGTGACGAGGTAGCAGGAGGCGGGCGACCCCGGGCCGGGGAACGACCCGCTGGCTCCGATGATGGTCAGCTTCATGCGGTGGGCTCCTCCCTCGTGACCGGCGGCCGGCGTCGGCTGCGCTCGATCATCTCGGGCGTGATCTGGGCGAGGACCCCGGTGGGGTACCGCTCACGGACGGTGTCGATGTGCTGGACGGCCCCGACCTCGGGGCCGAGGAAGCGGCGGGCCAGCGTCTGGAACTGCTCGGGGTCGCCGGTCGCCATGAAGCGGTGGTCCACGGCCTGGGCGGCGCCGGCCGCGGAGTGCGGGTGCCCGAGCCCGTGCTGGACGAGGGCACGGTACAGGTCCTTGGCCGTCTCCTCGGCCGAGGAGACCAGGGTGACGTCCTCCCCCATCACGAGGGACAGCACGCCGGTCAGCAGCGGGTAGTGGGTGCAGCCGAGCACCATCGTGTCCACGCCGGCGGCCTTGAGCGGGGCGACGTACTCCTCAGCGGTCTCGATGAGCTCGGGGCCGGCGGTGATGCCGGCCTCCACGAACTCCACGAAGCGCGGGCACGCCGAGGAGACGACCTCCAGGTGCGGCGCGGCGGAGAAGGAGTCCTCGTAGGCGCGGGAGCCCACGGTGGCCTGGGTCCCGATCACGCCGATGCGCCCGTTGCGGGTGGCCGCCACGGCGCGGCGCACGGCGGGCTGGATGACCTCCACCACGGGGATCCCGTAGCGGCCGGTGTAGCGTTCGCGGGCATCCCGGAGCACGGCCGCCGAGGCCGAGTTGCAGGCGATCACCAGCGCCTTCACCCCCGCCTCCACGAGCTCGTCCATGATGCCGAGCGCCAGCGCCCGGACCTGGGCGATCGGACGGGGACCGTACGGGGCGTGCTCGGTGTCGCCGACGTAGATCAGCGGCTCGTGGGGCAGCTGGTCCATGATCGCGCGGGCCACGGTCAGCCCGCCCACGCCGGAGTCGAAGATGCCGATCGGCGCGGCGGCGGTGGGCCCGGCGGAGGCGGCGTTCATCGGATGTCCTCTCCGGCGTCCGGATCCTCGGCGCCGGGCACGTCCTCGCGGCCGTCCTCGGGCAGGCCGCGCAGCATCTGGTCCATGAGGCTCTCGAGCAGCCACGAGGTGAAGTTGTACAGCAGCGCCATGGCGGACTGCTCGTCCGCGGCGTGCTTCCAGTCGTCCACGGAGTGCACGCGGGCGGCGGACTGCGCGTCCGTGATCCCGAGCCGGGCGGAGAGCACGAGCCTGACATCGTTGAGGGCGCGGCTGAAGGCCAGGGCCTCGGCGTCGTCCAGGCGCAGCTCGGTGGAGCGCAGCAGCTCGCGGGCACGCTCGGCGTCGGCGAGCTTCGCGTCGATCAGCAGGTCCTCGGCGTCCGCGCGGTGCTCGGCGTCCCGCTGGGCGTCTGCGGCGGCCTTCCCGGGGTCGTCCGCGCCGGTCCCGGACGGCGAGCCGAAGCTCGGCGGCAGCAGGCGCAGCAGCGCCGGATCGGCAGGGGCCTGGCGGGTGGCGGCGCCGAGACTGAGGCCGGAGACCAGCGACCAGAAGGCGCCGTCCGCACCGGAGCCGTCCGTCGGCTCGTCCCCGGTCTGCTCCGACGAGGAGGCGTCCTCCGAGGCGGAGTCGGCGGCCGTCGTCGTGCCCTCGTCCGGGCGGCCCGGCACAGGCGCCGTGGACGCGGCGTCCCGGGCGGGGGCGGCGGAGTCCTCGGCCGCGTCGTCGCGACGGCCGCTCAGCAGCGTCGCCACATCCTTGAACAGGCCGCGCAGCAGGCGCGCCTCGGCAGGCTCCAGACGCGCCCGATAGCCGCGCCGTGTCCAGCGGAATCCCTCGGCCACGGTCTCAGCCCTCCGCCTCTTCGAGGGTGGCCCACAGCCCGAAGCCATGCATGGCGCTGACGTGACGCTCGGCCGTCTCGCGGCCAGCGCGCGCCACCACGGCGCGGCCGTTCTCATGGACCTGCATCATCAGGGAGTGCGCCTTCGCTGCCGAGTAGCCGAAGTGGCTGCGGAAGACGAAGGCCACATAGCTCATCAGGTTCACGGGGTCGTCCCAGACGACCACGTTCCACGGACGGTCCGCGAGCGCGGCCGGATCCGGGCGCTCCAGCAGGGCGGTGTCGGCGGCGCCACGGGGGCCGGGGACACCGGATTCCGTCATCGACATGGGCTCCATCCTACTCGCCGTGTTCCCGGGGACGGGGGCGGAACGGACCGTGGAGCCTGCCACACCGTGGCATAGGGTGGCTCACGTGAACCACACCGACCTCCACCAGGACACCGCGCAGCGCGAGCCGTGGCACACCACCACGGCCCTGATGACGGACCACTACGAGCTGACCATGCTGCAGGCCGCCCTGAAGGCCGGCACCGCCCAGCGCAGGAGCCGGTTCGAGCTGTTCACCCGCCGCCTCGCCGACGGCCGCCGCTACGGCGTGGTGGCCGGCACCGGCCGCATCCTCGAGGGCCTGTCCCGCTTCCGCTTCGGCACCGCCGAACTGGACCATCTGGCGGACACGAAGGTGGTGGACGATGCGACCCTCCAATGGCTGGCCGACTTCCGGTTCTCCGGCACGATCATCGGCTACGCCGAGGGCGAGGCCTACTTCCCGCACTCGCCGATCCTGCAGGTCGAGTCCACGTTCGCTGAGGCCTGCATCCTCGAGACGTTCCTGCTCTCGGTGATGAACTACGACTCCGCCGTGGCCTCCGCCGCCTCCCGCATGACCGCGGTGGCCGGTGGCCGCCCGTGCATCGAGATGGGCTCGCGCCGCACCCACGAGGAGTCCGCCGTGGCCGCCGCCCGCGCCGCGGTGATCGCGGGCTTCGCCTCGACCTCCAACCTGGAGGCGGCCCGCCGCTACGGGCTCAGCACCGGCGGCACCGCCGCCCACTCCTTCACCCTGCTGCACGACTCCGAGCGCGCGGCCTTCGAGGCGCAGGTGGCCGCCCTCGGCGCGGACACCACCCTGCTCGTGGACACCTATGACGTGGAGCAGGGCGTCCGCACCGCCGTGGACGTGGCGGGCAGGGCTCTGAAGAACGTCCGGCTCGACTCCGGCGACCTCGTCTCCCAGACCCACTCCGTCCGCGAGCTGCTGGACGGGCTGGGCAACACGGAGACCGGCATCATGGTCACCTCGGACCTGGACGAGTATGCGATCGCCCACCTGCGCTCCGCCCCGGTGGACTCGTACGGCGTGGGCACCCGCCTGGTCACCGGCTCCGGGGCGCCGACCGCCGCGATGGTCTACAAGCTCGTGGCCCGCCAGAACGACGACGGCGCATGGGTGGACGTGGCCAAGGCTTCCAAGGGCAAGGCCTCCCTTGGCGGCCGCAAGGACGCCGCCCGCCGCCGGGACACCCGCGGCCGCGCCGTCGCCGAGCTGGTGGGCGTCAACCGCTCGCCGGAGGCCGACGCGGACGACCGCCCGCTGCTGCACGAGTTCGTGGTGGACGGCGAGCTGCAGGCGGGCTGGACCGGCACCGAGGCCGTCACCCGTGCCGCCGAACGCCACCGGGCCTCCCTCGCCGAGCTGCCCGCCTCGGTGGGACGCCTGCAGGCGGGCGAGCCCGCCATCCCCACCCTGTTCCAGGAATTCTGAGGAGGACCGCCATGACCGAGCTGACCCGCGCCCTGGTGATCGTGGACGTCCAGAACGACTTCTGTGAGGGCGGATCCCTTGCGACCGCCGACGGCGCCGACGTGGCCGCCGCGATCACCGAGCACCTGGCCGACCGCCGCGACGAGTACGACGTGGTGGTGGCCACCCGCGACTGGCACGTGGACCCGGCAGAGCACTTCGCCGCCGCCGGCGAAGAGCCGGACTTCTCCGTGTCCTGGCCCGTGCACTGCGTGGCCGGCACGGCCGGCGCCGAGCTGCACGCAGACCTGGACATGGAGGAGGTCCGCCCGGACGCCCAGTTCCTCAAGGGCCTGCACTCGGCCTCCTACTCCGGCTTCGACGGCCAGCTCGGCGAGCCGGACGAGGTCCGCTCCGGTGAGGGCGCCGCAGCCGGCGTGGGCCCCTACGGCGCCACCCGCGCCGCGGCGGACGCCGTGGAGCCGGGCGCCGAGACGCTCGACGAGTGGCTCCGCTCCCAGGACGTGGAGGCCCTCACCGTGGTGGGCATCGCCACGGACCACTGTGTGAAGGCGACGGTGCTGGACGGCATCGAGAACGGCTACGAGGTCACCGTGCTGACCGACCTGGTGGCCGGCGTGGCCGAGGACACCGCCGAGGCCGCGCTCGAGGAGATGAAGGACGCCGGGGCGATCCTGACGACCTCGTGACCCCGTTCGGCCCCGCCCTGCCCGTGCGGAGGGTGTCCGAGCACGCCCTCGGAGGGCGTCTGTACCGCTCGGCGTGGCCGGCGACCGTCCCCGCCGTCGCCCAGGTGCTGGACGAGGGACTGGACCTGTCCCCGGCGACCGTGCTGGTCGGCCCGAACGGTGCCGGCAAGTCCACACTGGTCGAGGCGATCGCCGCGGCCGCAGGGCTGAACCCGGAGGGCGGCACCCACCACGTCCGCCACTCCACCCGTGTCACCGAGTCCCCGCTGGCCGAGCACCTGCAGCTCACCCGCGGCGCCGGGGCCCCGCGCGGCGGCGTGTTCCTGCGTGCCGAGGCCATGCACGGGCTGTTCACGCACCTGGAGGGCGTCTCGCTCGGCTCCCGCCTGCACGAGATGAGCCACGGCGAGTCCTTCCTCGCCTTCTGCCGCGAGCGGGCCGGGGTGCGCGGGCTCTGGGTCCTGGACGAGCCCGAGTCCGCGCTGTCCTTCGAGAACTGCCTCGCGCTCACCGCCTTCCTCCTGGAGCGGGTGGAGCGGGGCTGCCAGGTGCTGCTGTCCACGCACTCCCCCGTGCTCGCCGCCCTGCCCGGCGCCCGGATCCTCGAGGCCGGGGAGCACGGCCTGCGCGAGACCCGCTGGGAGGAGTGGGAGACCGTGGACCACTGGCGGCGCTTCCTCGCCGGCCCCGAGCGGTACCTGCGCCACCTCTGACGGGCTCGGCCGCCGAGGCCACGATCCGGCGCACCGGTGACGGACGTCATACCGTGCGGCATGATGGAGCCACCGCACCCCGGCGAGGATGCCGGGGGCGGCGCCCGACGCAGACGAGAAGAGAAGCCATGACCGACTCCCCCAGCACCCAGTCCTCCGCCGCCGCGGACCAGGACGGCGTCCGCTACGTCTCCGGCGCCGTCCCGGCCGCCGACGACGTCCGCGCCCTCTACGACAGCGTGCAGTGGTCCGCCTACACGCAGGACATGGACACGCTCATGGGCGGTCTGCAGGGCTCGGCCGCCGTGGTCACCGCCTTCGACGGCGGTCGCCTGGTGGGTCTGGCCCGGGTGGTCTCGGACGGCCACACCATCGCCTATCTGCAGGACATCCTCGTCGCCCCGGGGCACCAGCGCCGCGGCATCGCCTCCGAGCTGCTGCGCCGTGTCTTCGCCCCGTTCGGCCAGGTCCGCCAGCATGTGCTGATCACGGACACCGAACAGCGGCAGCGCGCCTTCTACGAGTCCCACGGCTTCCGCGAGTCCCGGGACGTGGAGGGCGGCGAGCTGCGTGCCTTCGTGCGCGTGACGCCCCAGGGCGGCTGAGCCGCCGGCTGCTCCACGCCGCTGCACGACGACGGCCACGCACCCCAAGGTGCGTGGCCGTCGGTCTGTGTAGGGCAGGGGCCCGGCGGTCGGCCCAGGCCTCAACCGGATGCCGCCGACCCTGCGCGCCGGTCGCGGGGAGGTCACCGAGCCGTTCGGCCTCGTGCGGGCCGGGCTTCATGGCACGCAGGGCGTTGACGATGGCCACGACGTCCACCAGCTCCTGGAACAGTGCACCCACGAGGGCCGGGATGGCGCCCGTGGCGGCGATCAGCATCAGCCCCAGGGAGAGCACGATGCCCACCCAGATCGACTGCTTCGCCACCTGGAGGGTGCGCTGGCCGGTGGACACGGCGACGGCGACCTTGGAGACGTCGTCGGCGAGCAGCACCACGTCGGCGGACTCGGAGGCGGCGGTCGACCCGCGGGCGCCCATGGCGACGCCCACGTCCGCGGCGGCGAGCACGGGGACGTCGTTGACGCCGTCGCCGACCATCATCACCGGGCGCTCCGGGCGCTCGGAGAGCAGGCGGACCTTGTCCGCAGGCAGCAGGTCCGCGTGGACCTCGTCGATGCCGGCCTCGCCGGCGATGTGCCGTCCGGTGGCCTCGGCGTCACCGGTGAGCATGAGGACCTTGCCGGTGCCGAGGCGGTGCAGCGCCTGCACGGTGGCGGCGGACTCGGGGCGGATGCGGTCGGCCAGCAGCAGCACGCCCGCGAAGGCCCCGTCCACGGCCACGTAGACGGCGGACTGGCCGGCGGCGAGGTCCGCGGCGACGGTGTCCGGCGCGGCCTCGGTGACGTAGGCGCGCTTGCCGACGACGACCCGGCGTCCCTCGAGCACCGCCACGACGCCGTTCGTCGCCTCCTCCGTGGCGTCCTGCGACGACGTCAGGGACAGCCCGCGCTCCTCGGCCGCGGCCCGGATGGCGTCGGCGAGCACGTGGACCGAGTACTGCTCGGCCGAGGCGGCCAGGCGCAGCAGCTCGTCCTCGGCGAAGCCGGCGGCCGGGCGCACACCGACCAGCTCGGGGCGGCCGGCAGTGAGCGTGCCGGTCTTGTCGAACCCCACGGTCTGCACGGAGCCGAGGGCCTCGATGGTCCCGCCCGACTTCACGATCACACCGGACTTGGCGGCACGGGACATGCCACCGAGGAAGGCCACTGGGGCCGCGATCAGGAGCGGGCACGGGGTGGCCACCACGAGCACCTCGGCGAAGCGCACCGGGTCCTGGGACAGCCACCAGGCCAGGCCTGCGATGAGGTAGGCGACGGCGGTGAACGGCACGGCGTAGCGATCGGCCAGGCGCACCATCGGGGCGCGTGACTCGGCCGCCTGCTTCACGAGGGAGACGATGGCCGCGTACTGCGAGTCCGCGGCGGAGGCGGTCGCCTCGAGCACGAAGGCACGGGTGCCGTTGAGCGCGCCGGACATCACGGACGAGCCGGGGCGGTGTGTGACCGGCAGGGACTCGCCGGTCAGCGAGGACTCGTCCAGGTCCACGGCGATCTCGCCGCCGTCCTCGGCGGAGGCCACGGTGCCGTCCACGGGCAGGACCTCCGCGGGGCGGACCAACAGGCGGTCCCCGGGGCGCACCTGCTCCACGGGGACGTCCTCCACGGAGCCGTCCGGGCGGAGGCGGTGGGCGTGCTGCGGGGCGCGGTCCAGCAGGGCGGACAGGTCGCGCCGGGCCCGGCCGGCCGCGTAGTCCTCGAGGGCCTCTCCGCCGGTGAGCATCAGGCAGACCAGCACGGCGGCGAGGTACTCCCCCACCAGCACGGTGGCGACGATCGCGGTGACGGCGAGGATGTCCACGCCCCAGTGCCCGCGCATGAGGTCCTTGACCATGCCGACCGAGGTCCAGGCCGCCACCACGAGCGCATACGCCGAGGCGATCCAGCGGGCGGGGTCCTCCGCCCCGGCCAGGTGCAGGCCGAGGGTGAGGACGAAGACGATGACGGTGGCCACCACCCAGGGGTAGTGGCGGACGATGCCGGTGATGCGCTGCATGGCTGCGGGGCCTCCTTGCTCCTGTGGCCCCCATCGTCGCCCAGCAGGCGCCCCGGTGCCACGCAGGTGAGGCATGCCTGTCCCGCCTCCGTTCAGCGCCGACACGGGCCGGCCCCGACCGGAGGCGACGACGGCCGCCCGTGGTGGGCGGCCGTCGTCGTCAAGCCAGCAGGGGGCGGCTCAGGTGCGGCCGACGAACCAGCCGCGCAGGGTCTCCAGACGCTTCTCCAGCTGCGCCTGGGTCGCCTGGGCGACCGCCGGGCCGCCGCTGATCTCACGCAGGCGGTTGTGGATCACCCCGTGCGGGGTGGCGGTGCGGGCCGCCCAGGCCGAGACCGTCTTGGACAGCTCGGAGCGCAGCTCCTTCAGCCGCCGGTGGTCCACCACCTCCTGCGGAGGGGCCGCCGTGGCCTTCGGCTTGCGCTTGAGCTGCTCGGCCTGGCGGGCGCGCAGCAGCTCGGACACCTGGTCCGCGTCCAACAGGCCCGGGATGCCGAGGAAGTCGAGCTCCTCCTCCGAGCCCACGGCGCCGCCGAGGCCGAACTCGCCGCCGTCGAAGAGGACCTTGTCGAAGCTGGCCTGGGACTCCATCGCCTGGAACTGTTGGCGGTTCAGGGTGTCCGAGGCGGACTCGGCGCGGTTGGCCTCGGCGAGCAGGTCCTCCTCCGGAGCCTCGGCGAGATCCTCGATCTCCACCTCCTGGCCGGTCTTGCGGTCAAGGGCGTGGTCGCGCTCCACCTCCATCTCGTTGGCCAGCAGCATCAGATGCGGCACGGACGGCAGGAACACGGAGGCCACCTCGCCGCGCCTGCGGGAGCGCACGAAGCGGCCCACGGCCTGGGCGAAGAACAGCGGGGTGGAGGTGTTGGTGGCGTAGACGCCCACGCACAGGCGGGGCACGTCTACGCCCTCGGACACCATGCGCACGGCCACCATCCAGCGCTCATCCGACGCGGAGAAGGACTCGATGCGGTCCGAGGCGCCCTTGTCGTCCGAGAGGATCACCGCGGGCCTCTGACCGGTCAGCGCCTCCAGCTGGGCGGCGTAGGCACGCGCGTCCTCGTGGTCCGAGGCGATCACCAGGCCGCCGGCGTCCGGGACGTTGCGCCGCACCTCGGTGAGACGGCGGTCCGCGGCGCGCAGCACGGCCGGGATCCACTCGCCCTCCGGGTTCAGCGCGGTGCGCCAGGCCGAGTTGGTGATGTCCTTCGAGGCGGCCTCGCCGAGCTGGGCCTCCATCACGTCCCCGGTGGAGGTCTTCCAGCGCATCTGGCCCGAGTAGGCCATGAAGATCACCGGGCGCACCACGTGGTCCCGCAGCGCGGGGCCGTAGCCGTAGGTGTAGTCCGCCTTGGAGCGGGCGATGCCGTCCGCACCCTCGGCGTACTCCACGAACGGGATGGTCGCGGTGTCCGAACGGAACGGGGTGCCGGTCAGGGCGAGGCGCCGGGTGGCGGGCTCGAAGGCCTCCCGGATGCCGTCGCCCCAGCTCAGGGCATCGCCGCCGTGGTGGATCTCGTCCAGGATCACCAGGGTCTTGGCGGCCTCGGTGCGGTTGCGGTGCAGGATCGGCTTGTTCGCCACCTGGGCGTAGGTGAGCGCGACGCCGCGGTACTCCGCACCGTGGCGACCGTCCGCGTTCTTGAAGTTCGGGTCGATCGCCAGGCCCACACGGGCGGCGTTGTCCGCCCACTGCCGCTTCAGGTGGTCCGTGGGCGCGACGACGGTCAGGCGCTGCACGGCGCCGGAGTCCATGAGGATCTTCGCCACGCGCAGGGCGAAGGTGGTCTTGCCGGCGCCGGGGGTGGCGACGGCGAGGAAGTCACGGGGTGAGGCGGCGAGGTACTTCTCCAGGGCCTCCTGCTGCCACTGGCGCAGCTTCGGCGCCGTGCCCCAGGCCGCCCTCTCGGGCATGGCCGGGGGCAGGTCCTCGCCGACGTGGAACAGTGCCGCGGGATCCTGACGATCAGACATGCGTGCCGCTGATCAGCCCTTGTTCCTGCCGAACCAGCCGCGCTTGCCGCCGCCCGAGCCGCCGTCGCCGCCGTCCTGCGGGTCACGCAGGCCGTCGTAGACCTCCTTGCACTGCGGGCAGACCGGGAACTTGTTCGGGTCGCGACCCGGCACCCACACCTTGCCGCAGAGCGCGATCACGGGCTCGCCGGTCATGGCGGACTCCATGATCTTCTCCTTGCGGACGTAGTGCGCGAAGCGCTCGTGGTCGCCCGGCTCGATCAGCTGCTCCTGCTCCTGACGTTCGAGCACGGAGGTGCCGCCGCCGGAGGTGGACAGCGGATCGTTCTGGTTCGGTTCGCCGGGGAGAGTCATGCCGGACATTCTACGACCCCGCCGGAGGTGGACACCGCCCGTGTGGAACGTGGGTCCCCCGCGCCGCCCGGGCTGCGTGCAGTGCGCGCTCAGAACCGCGCCACCGTCTGATAGGTCTCCGCAGCGGTGCGGTCCAGCCAACGCCCGCCCAGGCGCACGCCGAGCAGGAGCACTCCCCCACCCCAGAGCAGGCCCACAGCGAGGGTGACCGCGCCCCACAGCGCCGTCATGCCCAGGAGCAGGTAGGCGACCACGCACGCGGTGATCGGCAGGGTGATCAGCAGGGACAGCAGCAGCGAGGCCATCTGCACCACCACGGTCCGCATGCCGGCACCCTGCGGCGTGGCGAACGGTGAGTCGCCGGGCTTGGGCACGGCGTAGACCAGGCGCGCCGAGAGCAGGCTGGCCATGCCGGTGACGCAGGCCAGCGTACCGACCGAGGCGCCGAGCACCACGGCCAGGTGGTCCCACATCCCGTAGAGCGCCACGGAGCCCACCGCGCCCAACAGCGTGGCCGGGACGCCGAGGACGCCCATGCCCAGCACGCGGCCCCAGCGGTCGTCCGCGCCGCGCACACCGGCGGTGACGTGGTGGTGGAAGGCGGTGTGGTCGTAGGCGATGTCCGCCGAGACCGCCACGCCCATGGTCCAGGCGATCATCGGGCCGAGCAGCAGCATCGTGGGGATCAGCGGTCCGCTCCCGACGTCGCCCCGGCTGCCGAGGAACCACAGGAGCACGGCGAACAGGGGCACCACCACCAGCGTGGCGGAGTAGCGCGGGTCCGTGAACCAGTAGCGCTGGCACCGGGCGGCGATCGCCGTGACGGGGCCGGTGGCCGGACGGCCGATCCAGCGCAGCGGCCGCTCCCGGGCCGTCGCGTCACCGGAGGAGGCACGACGACGGCCGCCCACCTCCGCCACGGGCTCCACCGTGCGCTGCAGGCCCCACGCCCACAGGGCGACGGCGGCGGCCAGCCAGGCCAGGCCGACCGCCAGGTGGACGGCGGCCGTCAGGTGGGCGCCCGACGCCGCGGCGCCGGCGGCGGCGCCGGCGGCCCCGAACGGGGTCCAGGCGAGCACCGCGGCGACCGGCTCGGCCAGCGCCACGAGCTGGTCGAAGGAGTCGACGATCCGGTTCAGGACCACGCCGCCGAGCATCAGCGGGATGAAGACCAGGACGGAGACGATGTCCCGGATGCGCCGTTGCCCGGTGTAGGAGGACAGGACGGCGGTGACGCCGTAGGCCAGGGCGAGCGCGGTGGCCGCGGTGAGGACGCCGCCGGCCAGGCCCCAGGGCAGGGCGGCCGGGTGGTCCCGCCAGGAGACGCCCACGGCGAGCGCGAAGACGAGGGTCAGCACACCCTGCGGCGTGGTGAGCGTGCCCACGAGCAGACCGGTGACCAGCGGCAGGCGGCGGATCGGGTAGGGCTGGAAGCTGCGCGGGTCCAGGGTGGCGTCCACGCCCGTGATGAACGGGGCGACCAGCGACCAGCCGAGCACCAGGCCCGCGCAGAACAGGGTGGTCACGGCGGCGCGGAGGGCCATCGACTCCGGCGCGGGGGCGAAGACCACGGCCGCGGAGGCCAGCAGGGTGAGGCCTCCGAAGTAGAGCACTCCGATGATGCTGAACACGAACGTGGCGGTGGAGCGGCGCCAGCCGGACACCATCAGGGCCCAGCGCAGGCGCACGAGGATGCCGACCGCCCGGCCGAGGCCGATCTCGGGGGCGCGACGGCCGTCCGGGCCGAGGGAGCGTGCTGCCGTGCCCGAGCCGGCCCGGCCGGCCGCTGCGTCCGGTGCTGCAGGCACGCCGTCGGTACGGTCGGTGCCGGTCACAGCCATGCCAGCCCCTCGCCGGCGTGGCGGCCACCGACGAGCTCGACGAACCGCTCCTCCAGGTCCTGGCCGCCTCGGACCTCGTCCACGGTGCCGGAGGCGACGAGCCTGCCCTCGGCGATGACGGCCACATGCGAGCACATGCGCTGCACCAGGTCCATGACGTGGCTGGAGACGATCACGGTGCCGCCGCGCTCCACGTAGCTGTGCAGGATGTCCCGGATGTTCGCGGCGGAGACCGGGTCCACGGCCTCGAACGGCTCGTCCAGCACCAGCACGTCCGGGGCATGGACCATGGCCGCGGCCAGCAGCACCTTCTTTGTCATGCCGGCCGAGTAGTCCACCACGGGCTTGCGGCCGGCGTCGGCCAGATCCATGACCCGCAGCAGGTCTGCCGTGCGTGCGGCCACCACGTCCGCGTCCAGACCGTGGAGCAGCCCGGCGTAGGTGACCAGCTGGGCGCCGGAGAGGCGATCGAAGGTGCGCACACCGTCCGCGAGCACACCGACGCGGGACTTGGCCTCGCGCGGCCGCTGCCAGACGTCCACCCCGTGGATCCAGGCCCGGCCGTGGTCCGGCCGCAGCAGGCCGGTGGCCATGGACAGGGCGGTCGTCTTGCCGGCGCCGTTCGGGCCGACGACGCCGAAGAACGAGCCGGCGGGCACGTCCAGGTCGAGACCCTGCAGGGCGAGGCGGTCGCCGAAGCGCTTGGTCAGCGCTCGGGCGACGAGGGCGAAGTCCGGGTCCGGGGCGTTCTCTGCTCGCATGGCGTCCACGCTAGCGGGCGCACAGCCTCCGCCGACTCCGTCTCAGGACGGAGATCAGGGTGTTCACCGGAGCCTCGCCTCCCCGTCGTCTCGGCCCCGCCGGGCACGATGACGGCCGCCCGCCTCGGCAGGCCGACGGCCGTCGTCGGGAAGCCGGCTCCGTGAGGAGCCGACGGGCTCAGAAGAGCGCGGAGGCGAGCTTGCGGCGGGAGGCCTGGACGCGCGGGTCGTCCGATCCGACCACGGTGTAGAGGTCCACCAGGTGCGCGCGGGCCGGCTCGCGGTCCTCGCCGGGGTGCAGGGCGATGAAGCGGACCAGGCGTTGGAAGGCGTCCTCCACATGGCCGCCGAGCAGGTCCAGGTCCGCGACGGCGGCCTGGGCGGCCACGTCGTCCGGATTCTCCGCGCCGGCCTGGCGCACGGCCGCGGCGTCCATGTCCGCGGTGCGGCGCATGAGCTTCGCGGAGGCCAGGCCCTGCTGGGCGGCGGTGTCCGCAGGGTTGTCATTGAGGGCCTTCTCCCAGGCGCCCACGGCGGCCTCCCAGTCGCCGGCGGCCAAAGCCTCCTGGGCCTGACGATGCAGCGGCGGCACCGGCGTCGCGGAGGCCTGCTGCCCGGCGCCGGCGCGGGCCGGGGCCACGGGCGGAACCTGGCCGGAGACGCCGTTCTGCCGCGCCACCTGCTGGATCTCCCCGACGAGCTTCTCCAGCGCGTCGGCCGGCAGGACCTGGTTGGCCAACGGCACCGGCTGGCCGGCCACCAGGGCCAGGACGGCCGGGCCGGCCTGCATGCCGAACGCCTGCAGCAGCTGGGGCTCGGCCGTGACGTCCACACGTCCCATGACGAGGCGACCGGCCTGGCCGTCCACCGCGTCCGCGAACTGCGTGTGCAGCTGCTCCGAGGTCTCGTCCCCCGGCACGTGCAGCAGCACGACCACCGGCACCTGGGCGGACAGCTGCACGAGCTGCTGCAGCACCTGCTGGTCGGCCTGCTCGATCACCCACGAGCCCTCCGATGCGGCATCTGCGGCGGCGGGCGACGACGTCCCCGGGGCGGAGGCGCCCGGCCCACCGCCGGGCGCCGTGCCCGGAGCGGCCAGGGAGGACAGGTCGACGGCGCCGCGCAGGCGGTCTGCGCCGGACGGCTGCTCGGCGTGCGGGATGCTCATGGCGGAGCGGGTCCTTTCATCAGGGAGCGGGGTCATCAGGGGGGCGGGGTCATCAGAGTGCGGAGTCTCCGCCGCCTGTGCCGACGGTCGCGGACCTCCGGCAGGCTCAGACGGCTATGGAGTCCCACGGTAGCGCCGTGCCCCGGCGCTGCCGAGAGACGCGAGGGCGGATTCGCCGACAGCGTGCACGGCGGGTCGGGGCACCGTCCGGCATCCTGGGGCCGGGTGAGACCCGGTGTGGTCCGGGCCACCGGCTGGCGTACCCTGACCGCGTGGACGAACAGCACCAGCGCAGCGGATCCGAGGTCCCGACGGCCGCCGAGGCACAGACCCGAGCCGCGACGGAACGACAGGACGGCCGACGGGCCTCCCGAGCCGTGCGTGCGGCCCGGCGCGGAGGCACCCTGCGCCGCCTCGGCCGCCGGCTCCCCCGCCCCCGCCGCATGGAGTTCACGGTCGACGACGTGCCGGAGCCGGCCACGGAGCCCGGCGGCGTCACCGCGCAGGCGGGCGCCGACGTCGTGACCGGCCGTGCGGATGCCCCGGGCGAGCGCGTGGGAGACGGGGCACCGGCCGTCGTCCTCCGTGCCCCGGTCACCTCCGGCTTCCTGCTCACGGCCGGGGTCGGCCTGGCGCTGCTGATCTTCTGGATGCTCTCGGCCAACTGGGAGCTCATCGTCTGGATCCTGGCCGCGCTGTTCATCGCGCTGGGCCTGGACCCGATCGTGCGGAAGATCGAGTCCTGGGGCGCCCCGCGCCCGGTCGGCGTGCTCGCGGCCGTCCTCGGACTGGCCGGACTGGCCGCCGCGTTCCTGTCGCTGCTGGTGCCGACGGTGGTGGAGCAGTCCGCAGAGTTCGTCAACGCCGTGCCGCAGATCGTGGAGGACGTCATGGGCTCGGCGATCTTCCACGACCTGGATCGAGAGTTCCAGATCCGCGACGCCGTGGACAGCCAGGTGGAGAAGCTCGTCCAGGACCAGAACGCCTGGAGCCAGGTCTTCGGAGGGCTCGTGGGACTGGGGCAGTTCCTGATCAACACGGCGTTCTCCACGCTCGTGGTGCTCGTGCTGACCCTGTACTTCCTGGCCTCGCTGCCGGCCATGAAGTACTGGCTCTACCGCCTGGCGCCGCGTTCGCGCCGCGTCCGCGTGGAATACCTGGCGGAGAAGATCACCTCCTCCGTGGGCCACTACGTCATGGGCCAGTCCTTCGTGGCCCTGCTCAACGGCACGGTGGCCTTCGTGGCGATGTCGATCGCCGGCACACCCTATGCCGCGCTGCTGGCGTTCTTCGCCGGCATGACGGCGTTCATCCCGCTGGTGGGCGCCATGATCGGCGGTCTCATCATCACGGGCATCTGCCTGACCGTGGACTGGCAGACCGCGGCCCTCTTCGCCGCCATCTACTTCGTCTACCTGCAGATCGAGGCCTACGTGGTCTCCCCCAGGGTCATGGCCCGTGCCGTCGCCGTGCCGGCCTCCATGGCCGTGATCGCCGTGATCGCCGGAGGCACGCTGCTCGGCGTGCTGGGAGCCCTCATGGCGATCCCGACCGCCGCCGCCGTCATGATCCTGGTGCGGGAGGTGTACATCCCGCGCCAGGACCGTCGCTGAGGCGCCGGGCGCAGCCGCTCGGCGCCGGGCGAGGAGACGCTGTAACGGCCCCGTCTCAACGCGAGTGACGCGTCCGCCAGCAGACCGGATGCCAGTGGCGGCGTTCCGCCCCGGCGTCCTCGTCCCCCATGATCCAGTCACTGCGCCAGGCCACCAGGTGTGCGGCCCCCTGCGGGATCCGACGCCCACAGCCCGGACAGGTGTAGTCCTTCACCGCACGCCAAGCCGGGACCTGCCGCACATGCCAGCCCCCGTCCGATCCCGTCTGGTGGCTGTAGCCGGTGTCCAGGCCCAGCAGCTCCTCAAGCCGATCCGCGCGGCCGGGGCCGACGGGATTCCGGCCGCCGGGCGGGCGCGCACGGGAGGAGCCGCCGCGACGGCGGCGCTGCGGGGAACGGGGCATGGCTCCATGCTCGCACACACCCGGCGTGAGGCCCGGCGTGAGGCCCGGAGCGAGGCCCGGAGCGAGGCCGGCGCGAAGCCCGGCATGCAGCCAGACGTGAGGCCCGGAGTGAGGCCCGGAGTGAGGCCCGGAGCGAGGCCGGCGCGAAGCTCGGCATGCAGCCCGACGTGAGGCCCGGCGCAGCCGCGCTCTCCCACTACACTGGCCGGGTGCGTCTCGTCATTGCCCGCTGCTCCGTGACCTACGAGGGCCGTCTCAACGCCCACCTGCCCACCGCGACCCGCCTGCTCATGGTGAAGGCCGACGGCTCGGTGCTGGTGCACTCCGACGGCGGCTCCTACAAGCCCCTGAACTGGATGAGCCCTCCGGCGACCCTCCACGTGGAGGAACCGACCGCGGACCAGGCCGCTCAGGGCATCGAGGAGGTCTGGCGGGTACAGGCGAAGAAGAGCGACGACCGCCTGGTGGTCCTGCTCGAACAGATCCACTCGGACACCCATCACGACCTGGGCGTGGACCCCGGACTCGTGAAGGACGGCGTCGAGGCGGACCTGCAGCGCCTGCTCGCCGAACAGATCACCACGCTCGGCGAGGGCTGGACCCTGGTCCGCCGCGAGTACATGACGGCGATCGGCCCCGTGGACATCCTGGCCCGTGACGGCGAGGGCGCGACCGTGGCCGTGGAGCTGAAACGCCGAGGAGACATCGACGGGGTGGAGCAGCTCACCCGCTACCTCGAGCTGATGAACCGCGATCCTCTGCTCGCCCCGGTGACGGGCGTGTTCGCCGCTCAGCAGATCAAGCCGCAGGCACGGACACTCGCGGAGGACCGCGGCATCCGCTGCGTGACCCTGGACTACGACGCCATGCGCGGCGTGGACGACGCCGAGGCCCGCCTGTTCTGACGCCGCTGCGGCCCGGAGCCGTGCACGTGAGAGAGCCCGTCCACCACGCAGACCTGATCGCTCCGTGCCGCAGATCTGCGGCGCCGGGAGGGCGAGGCGCCGCTCAGAGGCGGCCGGAGTTCCACCAGGGCTGGACCGCCTGGGACGGGCCGGCCTCGATCCAGGCGCGCAGGCCGGAGGCGTCGGCGGGGTCCAGGTCCAGCGTGAAGCTCGCCGTGGAGTCGGTGACCCGCACGCGCACGGCGGTCTCCGGAAGGTCGTCGGCATGCACCCGTTCCAGGTCCATGCCGCAGCGCTGGGCCGACCAGGCGGGCCGCACCTTGCAGGAGTAGCTGCGGAACAGCCGCAGGGTGTCGTCGTCGTACTGTCCGACGACGCGGTGACGCCGGCCCCGGCGGTCCGTGCCGACGGCGGGGAAGGTCCCCGGAGACGCCATGAGGGCCCGGTGCCGGATCAGCCACATGGCCAGCAGGATCGCTCCTGCCGCCACTGCGGCGATCACCAGCACCGGGCCCTTCATGCGTTCGGATCCCAGCGGGTGAGCGGGTCAGTCCTGCTTCCCAGAGCCCATGCGGGCGCTGGTGGCAGCGATGACGACCTGGTCGTTGTCCACGGAGAAGAATCCACCGGTGGCGTGGGCCGTCACCGTGGAGCCGTCCGTGGTGCGGAGCACGACCTCACCGTCGCCGAGCACGGCGAGCAGCGGGGTGTGGCCGGGCAGGATGCCGATCTCACCGTCGATCGTCCGTGCGGACACCGCAGAGGCGGTGCCGTTCCACACGGAGCGCTCCTCGGAGACGATCTCCACCTTCAGCTCTGCCATGACGATCAGCCCTCAGCCTGGATCTTGGCCCACTCGCGCTCGACGTCGTCCATGCCGCCGACGTTGTAGAAGGCCTGCTCGGCGATGTGGTCGACGTCGCCGTCGCAGATGGCCTTGAAGCCCTCGACGGTGTCCTTGATCGGCACGGTCGAGCCCTCGACACCGGTGAACTGCTTCGCGGTGTAGGTGTTCTGCGAGAGGAACTGCTCGATCTTGCGGGCGCGCGCCACGGTGATCTTGTCCTCCTCGCCGAGCTCGTCGACGCCGAGGATCGCGATGATGTCCTGCAGCTCCTTGTTCTTCTGCAGGATCTGCTTCACGCGGATCGCGGTGTCGTAGTGGTCCTGGCCCACGTACTGCGGGTCGAGGATGCGCGAGGTCGATGCCAGCGGATCCACGGCCGGGTACAGGCCACGCGAGGCGAGGTCACGGGTCAGGTTGGTGGTGGCGTCCAGGTGGGCGAACACGTTGGCCGGGGCGGGGTCGGTGTAGTCGTCCGCCGGGACGTAGACCGCCTGCATCGAGGTGATGGAGTGGCCGCGAGTCGAGGTGATGCGCTCCTGCAGCACACCCATCTCGTCCGCCAGGTTCGGCTGGTAGCCCACCGCGGAGGGCATGCGGCCCAGCAGGGTGGAGACCTCGGAGCCGGCCTGGGAGAAGCGGAAGATGTTGTCGATGAACAGCAGCACGTCCTGGTTCTGCACATCGCGGAAGTACTCCGCCATGGTCAGCGCGGACAGGGCCACGCGCAGACGGGTTCCCGGCGGCTCGTCCATCTGGCCGAACACCAGGGCGGTGTCCTTGAGCACGTCGGCCTCGTCCATCTCGACCCAGAGGTCGTTGCCCTCACGGGTGCGCTCGCCGACGCCGGCGAACACAGAGGTGCCGCCGAAGTTGCGGGCCACACGGGTGATCATCTCCTGGATGAGCACGGTCTTGCCCACACCCGCACCGCCGAACAGGCCGATCTTGCCGCCCTTGATGTAGGGGGTCAGCAGGTCGATCACCTTGATGCCGGTCTCCAGCATCTCGGTGGAGCCCTCCAGGGCGGCGAAGGACGGGGCGGCACGGTGGATCGGCCAGCGCTCGGTCACGTCGAGCGAGTCGATCGGGGTGTCCAGGGTCTCGCCCAGCACGTTGAACAGGTGGCCCTTGACCACGTCGCCGACCGGCACGGAGATCGGTGCGCCCGAGTCGGTGACCTGGGCGCCGCGGACGAGGCCGTCGGTGGACTGCAGGGAGATCGCGCGGACCATGTTGTCGCCCAGGTGCTGGGCGACCTCGAAGGTCACGACGCGGGTCTGGCCGTTGAGGGTCAGCTCAGCGGTCAGCGCGTTGTAGATCTCCGGCATGGCGTTGGCGGGGAACTCGGCATCGATCACCGGACCGATGACGCGGGCGACGCGCCC
>NZ_BCSN01000005.1 GCF_001570885.1 Micrococcus lylae NBRC 15355
CGCTCGACAGGCCGCCCCCGCTGCCGGCGAGTCGGCCCTCGATCCCCGCGCCGTCGCCGCCCGGGTCCTCCTGGTCGCCGTCGTCGTGAGCGTCGTGTCCCTCGTGCACTCGGTGCTCTACACCCCGCAGAACCCGGGGGCAGCCTACTTCATCACCACCACGCGCGCCTGGGAGCTCGGCGTCGGCGCGGCACTGGCCGCGCTCGTCGTGCTCCTGCCCGCACTGCCCGCCCGGCTCCGTGTCGTGCTCGGCTGGACGGGTCTGGCCATGGTCCTGGCCGCCGTCGTCGTCTTCACGGAAGAGACCGTGTTCCCGGGCTACAAGGCCGCGGTCCCGGTCGTCGGCTCGGCCCTGATGATCCTGGCCGGCACCCATGCGGAGGGCGATCGCCACGGCGCCGGCGTCGGCACCCTGCTGTCCTCGCGGCCGGCACGGTGGGTCGGCGACCTCTCCTACTCGCTGTATCTCGTCCACTGGCCGGTGATCGCGATCGCCTCCTGGCGGTTCGCCGAGGGCCTTCCCCTGTGGCTGGGCCTGGTCCTGGCGGCTGCGTCGGTGCCCGTGGCCTGGCTGCTGCGCATCGCCGTCGAGAAGCCCTTCATGGGGGCGCATTCGGCCGCAGCGTCGCCCACCGCCGCCCAGACCCGGGCCGAGGCACGCCGTCGTCGACGCCGAGGCACCTTCCGCCCGCTGCTGGCCGGTGGCCTCGCCACCGCCGGCGTCTGCGCGCTCGCCCTGGCGCTCGCGTTCACCGCCGCCCAGCGCACCGCCCTGCCGGATACCGAGGGGGCGGTCGCCGGCGCCGGGGCCGCCGGCGCGGGCATCGCGACCGACGAGGACCCGGAGCCCGGACCCGCCGACGGGACGACGGCCGCCGGCTCGAATCGGGCGGAAGCCCTCGCCTCCGCCGAGGACGCCGAGGCCGAGGAGCCTGCCTCCCCGCCGGAGGGCTGGGACCCGATGGACGAGCTCGCCGGGCTCAGCGTCGATCAGATCGTCCCCGCACCGTCCTCGGGCTCCCGGGACGGCTCGCCGCTGCTGTATCGGGACTGCCAGGTCGAGGCCGCGGACGACACCGCCAAGCGCTGCGAGGACGGCGACCCGGACGCTGACACCACTGTCCTGCTGGTCGGTGACTCCCACGTCCACCACTGGTCTGAGGCGATCGTGGACGAGGCCCTCGAACGGGGATGGAACATGGTCTCCTACGTCAAGGGCGCCTGCCCGATCACCACGCACACCGTGGAACTGTCCGAGGAGAACGGCGGACCGCGCCCGTTCACCGAATGCACCTCCTGGAACGAGAAGGTGATCAAGGAGGTCGAGGCCGAGCAGGCGGACGTCATCATCACCTCGGCGAGCTTCTACCGTGACGCGGACGGTTCCTCCGCCGCCGACGGCATGGCGGAGGGATGGAAGAAGCTCGTCGCCCACGCGGACCACACCGTGGTGCTGGCGGACCCGCCGCATGCGAGCCGGCCCGTGCCGGAGTGCGTCGAACGCCACAGCGACGACATCGCGGCCTGCTCCTGGGACCGCGAGGAGGGCCTGGCGGACTCCGGCACCCCGGACATCCTCGCCGCTGCCGAGCAGGTGCCCGAGGTCGAGGTGATCGACCTCAACGACTTCATCTGCCCGGGTCCGGTCTGCGCGCCCGTGGTTGGCAATGCCCTGGTCTACATGGACTCCCATCACATGACGGCGACCTTCTCCCATTCGCTCGACGACGCGTTGTGGGAACGGCTCGACCGCGTCATCGCAGACTGACACCCCTCAGCAAAGAGAAGAAGCGTTCCACTGATAAATGGATCTGTATCAGTAGAACGCTTCTTCGCTAGGGTCCTCGTTCGATCGGCGCCACCGTCGCGTCCGCAACCCGCACGAGGTCAGCGGGCGCGATCTCGATGTCCAGCCCCCGCTGCCCGCCGGACACGAACACCGTGGCCCAGTTCAGGACGCTCTCGTCCACCAGCACCGGGCACCGCTGCCGCTGGCCGAACGGTGAGATCCCGCCGCGGACGTATCCGGTCCTGCGCTCGGCCTCCTCGCGGTCGGCCATCACGGCCTTCTTCGCCCCGAGGGCCTTCGCCGCGGCCCGCAAATCAAGCCGCCCGGACACCGGGACCACGCAGGCCGCCAGCGAACCATCCGGCACCTGCACCATCAGAGTCTTGAACACGCGGGCCGGCTCCACGCCCAGCGCCGTGGCCATCCGCTCGCCCACGCCCACGGCGTCCGCGGCGGTGTGTCCGTCGTCGATCTCCACGCGGTGCAGGGTGTGAACGGCATCCGCCCGGGTCAGTGCGGCGACGGCCGGCGTCGGCGCATCCCCGGCGTCCTTCCTGCGCGCCATCGTCAGCCTTCGGCCGTCAGGTCCCTCACGTTGCGCTTGATGCGGCCGAGCATCGCGGACATGCCGCGCAGGCGAAGCGGCGTCAGCGCCTGGGCCAGGCCGAGGCGATTCGGGATGTCGTCCGGTACGCCGAGGATCTCGGCGGCGGTCAGCCCATCGAGTCCCTGCGAGAGCACGGAGGCGAAGCCCCGCGTGGTCGGCGCCTCCGGGGGTGCGGTGATGAACAGGCGCATCACGGACTGTCCGCCGGCGGGCTCGCCCTCGATCTCCACGGCCAGGAAGAGCGGGGACTGGCACTCCACGACCTGCTCCATCTCCTCCTCATGCCCGTCGTAGCGGGCCGGCAGTTCCGGCAGCTCGTCGGAGAACTCGAGCAGCAGCTCCAGCTTCTCCGGGTCCGGGACCGCGGTGAAGTCGTCGACGATCTCGGCCAGGGCGGTGGGCAGCGCGGTGTTCTCGGTCATGGCTCACCATCCTAGGACCCCATGCCGCCGCCGGCAGGCCCAGAGAACGTCAGCGGAGGCGTCCTTCAGCCCTGGGCCACCGGTTCTCCATGCCGCAGACGGACGACGACGGCCGGTCACCTTCGTGCGGAAGGCGACCGGCCGCCGTCGGGAAGTCCCTGAGATCCCAGGCAGTGAGGCGGGGCAGGCGGACGCCGCTCCGGGCGAGTCCGCCGGGCGCAGGTCAGCGCTGCGGGGCCTGGCCGGGCTCGTCGCCCATGACGATCGGCACGCGCACGGCGTTGCCCCATTCGGTCCAGGAGCCGTCATAGTTGCGGACGTCCTCGTAGCCGAGCAGGTGCTTGAGCACGAACCAGGTGTGGGAGGAACGCTCGCCGATGCGGCAGTAGGCGATCACCTTGTCGGTCTCACCGAGTCCGGCCTCGTCGCGGTAGATCGCCTCGAGCTCGGCGCGGGACTTGAAGGTGCCGTCCTCGTTGGCGGCCTTCGCCCACGGCACGGAGGCGGCGGTCGGGATGTGGCCGCCGCGGAGGGTGCCCTCCTGCGGGTAGCCGTCCATGTGGGTGGTCTCGCCGGTGTACTCCTTGGGGGAGCGCACGTCGATCAGCGGGGTGGAGCCGAGGGCGGCCAACACGTCCTCGCGGGCGGCGCGATCGGTGGTGTCGTCGCGGTCGGTCACCGGGTAGTCGACCGGGGTGACGGACGGGACCTCGCGGGTGGTCTCGCGGCCCTCGGCGATCCACTTGTCGCGGCCGCCGTTCATCAGGCGGGTGTCCCTGTGGCCGTAGAGCGTGAAGACCCAGAGGGCGTAGGCGGCCCACCAGTTGGACTTGTCGCCGTAGAACACCACGGTGGTGTCCGGGCCGATGCCCTTGGAGCCGAGCAGCTCCGCGAAGGCCTCCGGACCGACGAAGTCGCGGGTCACCGGGTCGTTGAGCTCGGTGTGCCAGTCGATCTTCACGGCACCGGGGATGTGACCGGTGGAGTAGAGCAGGGTGTCCTCGTTGGACTCGAGGACCACGACGTCCTCGTCGCCGATGTGCTCGGCGACCCAGGCGGTGGAGACGAGCTTCTCAGGGTGGGCGTACTCGGCGAACTCGGTGGAGGTCTCAGCCATCAGGGGCACCTCTTCCTGTCGATGGGGTCTGGCCTGCGGGCCCTCTCCGGTGCCGTCCTCCGTGCGGAGACGCCGCGTTCGGCGGCCGGCGTCCGGGCCGGGCCCTCGGCCGTCAGATTACGCGAGGGCGGCGGGTCCTAATAGGCAGGCTGTCCTAAACCGTCATCGTCGGTGCAGGCGGCGGACGGTACAGTGAACCGGGACAACGCACGCCGAAGGAAAGGGAGTCCGCCGTGGCCCAGACCGTCCATCTGTCCGAGCGCTCCCCGCAGGTCTCGGCAGACGAACTGCTCGCCGGCTTCCAGCCGTCCTACCGCTTCGGTGAGGTGTCCTTCGACACCTACATCCCGGACCCGGCCCATCCGTCGCAGGCGGAGGCCGTGAACCGGCTGAAGGACTTCGCGGCCTCGATCGGTGGCGGGCGCGGCGGGCATGGCGGCTCCGGAGGCTTGTTCGGCGGCCTGTTCGGCGGGAAGAAGCGGGCGGCGGGGCCGGCCGGCATCTACCTGGACGGCGGCTTCGGCGTCGGCAAGACCCACCTGCTCGCCTCCACCTGGCACGCCGCCCCGGGCCCGAAGGCCTTCGGCACCTTCGTGGAGTACACCAACCTGGTCGGCGCCCTGTCCTTCCGCAAGGCCGTGGACGTGCTCAAGGAGTACACCCTGGTCTGCATCGACGAGTTCGAGCTGGACGACCCGGGCGACACCGTCCTCATGTCCCGCCTCATGCGCGAGCTGGCCGACGCCGGCGTCCGCCTCGTGGCGACCTCCAACACCCTGCCCGGCGCCCTCGGCGAAGGCCGGTTCGCCGCACAGGACTTCAAGCGCGAGATCCAGGTGCTCGCCGAGCAGTTCGAGGTGATCCGCGTGGACGGCGAGGACTACCGCCACCGCGGCCTCTCCGAGGCCCCCGCCCCGCTCGACGACGCCGAGGTCATGGACACCGTGGCGAAGAACTTCCCGGACGTCGGTGTGGTGGCCGAGGACGACTTCGCCGACCTCACCGCCATGCTCTCCCGCGTGCACCCCTCGCGCTACCGGGAGCTCGTCAAGGACGTGGACGTCATCGCCCTCCACAACGTGGAGACCATCACCGAGCAGGCCACCGCGCTGCGCTTCGTGGTGTTCGCGGACCGGCTCTATGACAAGGACGTCCCAGTGGTCGCCTCCGGCACCGCCTTCGACGAGCTGTTCACGCACGAGATGATGCACGGCGGATACATGAAGAAGTACTTCCGCACCGTCTCCCGCATGACCGCGCTCGTCCGCGAGGGCCAGCTCGGCATCGCCGAGGAGAAGTGACGCCGCGGTGACCGGCGCGGGGGACCGCCGATGAGCGGCTCCGTGCCCTCGCCCGGCGGCACCGACCCGGACGGCAGGCAGGCCCTGTCGGCCGTCGAGGCCGCCGTCCGCCGTGCCCTCCGCGTCCCCGGCGTCCGCGTGGACCGGGAGCGATTCCTCCTCAGGCAGGCCCGGGGCCTGCTTCCCGACGACGGCGCACGCCGCCGGGTCCTGACCGAGGGCCTGGCCGCCGTGCTCACCGAGCCCGAGATGCGCGCCCTGGGCCTGCGGCGGGTCCTGCAGCTGACCGCCTGGTCCTCGTCGGCCGCCGTGGTGTCCGCCCTGCCTGCAGGGCCGGTGGCGATGACCGCCGGCGCCGGCGCCGATGTGATGCAGCAGCTCGTCTTCGGCCTGCGCCTGTCCCAGGAGCTCGCCTATCTCTACGGGCACCGGCTCTCCGGCACCGACCACGAGGGCGCCCCGCCGACCGACGCGGAGCTCGAGCAGCTTCTCCTGCTCTTCGGCGGCCTGCTGGAGGTGGAGGGCGCCGCGGCCGCCGTCCGGCTCACCGGTCCGCGCCTGGAGCGCGACGGACGTCCCGTCGGCTACGGCGACGGCGACTGGGGTCGACGCAGCGGAGGCGAGTCGACCGGCGGAGGGCTCGACGCCGATGCCGGCATCGGTGCTGACGCCGGCTTCGGTGCTGACGCCGGCTTCGGTGCCCGGACGGGGGCTGGTGCCAGGGCAGGTGCCGCGGGCGCTGGGCTGCCGGCCGACCTGCTGGGCCGCAGCGTCATCGGACCGATCTGCCGACGGGTACTCGCCCGGTTCGCCTCCCGCATGCAGTCCGTGGTGCTGCGCCGCGGGGTACTGCGCGCTGTGCCGGTGCTCGGCGCGATCGGTGCCGGGGGAGCGGCCTTCTCCGCGCTCCAGGCCCAGGGGCGCATCCTCAACCACGAGCTGGCCGAGGGACTCGACTACACGCCGGACAAGGTGATGGACGATGTGGAGGCGCTGCGGCGGGCGCTGGGCGCCGGTTGACCGAGGACGTAAGAGGCCCTGCCGGCATCGCCGACAGGGCCTCGAAGATGAATGGAGCGGATGACGGGATTCGAACCCGCGACCTCCACCTTGGCAAGGTGGCGCTCTAGCCAACTGAGCTACATCCGCAGAACCGGTCGGCCACTGAAGACCACCGTCCGTGCGCGATACTGGGTTCGAACCAGTGACCTCTTCCGTGTCAAGGAAGCGCGCTACCACTGCGCCAATCGCGCTCATCAGCCTCACGACTGCTGAGTACAGTTCCTTCCATCTCTGGAGGAGCCGCGAGGTCGGGACGGGATTCGAACCCGCGTATACGGCTTTGCAGGCCGCTGCCTCGCCTCTCGGCCACCCGACCAGGGTTGAAAGGTCATGCGAGCGGATGACGGGATTCGAACCCGCGACCTCCACCTTGGCAAGGTGGCGCTCTAGCCAACTGAGCTACATCCGCATGGATCGACGCGGCGATCGTCTTCCTCATCGGAACCGCTCGCCGCGTTTTCCAACGAGAAAGAACTCTAGACCATGTCGTCGGCGGATGCCAAATCGGGGGCGGGCGCGCCCTGCAGGGCAGGAGGTGTCAGCCGTCTCACCTGTGGAGACCCGACGCCCCGTCCGGACCGCCTGCCAGAATGGTGGACCATGACCCAGCCACGCCTCGCCCACGCCACAGAGCGCGGGCGCATGTACTCGCGCAAGCTCGGCGGCCTGCCGGAGGTGCCGTCGATCACCACCGTCATCGGCCTGGAGAAGGCGGACCTGGACGGCTGGGTCGGTTGGATGGCCGCTGACGCCGCCACGAAGGACGCCCGGCTCGGACAGGCGCTGGGCTCCTCGGCACGGCTGCGCCAGATCGCTCGGCAGAACGCGGACGCCGCCGCCAAGTACCGTGACGCCGCCGCCGAGCGCGGCGACCGGGTCCACGACTACGCCGAGCAGGTCTCCCTCCGCGCCCTCGGCAGGCCGCACCGCATGGCCGAGTGCCGGCAGACCCTGATCCAGCACGGCGAGGGCGCCTACGCCGACCGCTTCGACGAGTGGTGGGACCTCTACGGCGTGCAGCCCGTGGCGGCCGAGGTGACGGTCTGGAACGACTCCGTTGGCTACGCGGGCACGCTGGACCTGGTGGCGCGCATCGGCGGGCGGCTGTGCCTGATCGACTTCAAGACCAAGACCACCGGACGCGACGGCCGGGTCAAGCCGCTCGACCCCAAGGTGGTCATGCAGCTCGTGGCCGGCCTGCAGGCCGAGGAGTCCCTCGTCGACGCCGAGGCCGGCACCTGGGAGCCCTGGGCCCACGGCGGCGCCGAGATGCTGCTGGGCGTCGCCGTCGGCGAGACCGAGGTGGCCGTCCACCAGGCCAACCCCGCCGTGCTCAAGCAGCACTGGCACAAGTTCTGGGCGCTCCGCCAGCTCTGGACCCACCAGGAGGCCGCCGCTGAGGCCGGCCCCGCCCTGCGCGAGATCGGCCCGCCGCCGGTGCAGCGTGCCGGTGCCGGCAACGGTGCCGATTCCGCAGCCCGCGGCAGCGGCGCACCGGTCGGCGGGGCGCCGTCCCGGGCCGGATCCCACGCCGCCACGGCTGCTCCGGCGGGAGCCGAGGGACCGTCAGCCCGATGACCAGCCTGCCGGTCCGCACCGGGTCGGACCCCGCCCCGGGGCCGAGGACGAGGAGGTGCCCGAGCCGGGCGACGGCCTGCCGGGCCCTATGCCGGGCGACGGACTGCCGGCCCCTATGCCGGGCGACGGCCTGCCGGACCCCGAGCCGGGCGACTGACTGCCGGCCCGGTGCCTCCACCGCGCGGTGGACCACCTGGATGGCATGCTGTCCGTGGGCCGTCTCGTCGCCTCCGTCCTCGGAAGGCGCCGACGTCCCACGGCCACCGCAGCATCCGTGTCCGCACCGCCCGTCGGTGCGCCACCGGCCAGACACCCCAGGAGACCATGACTGACCACGCCGCCCCGCCCGCCGCGCAGGCGACTGCGCAGACCACCGCCCAGCCGGCCGAGCCGGCGTCCGCCCAGGACGCGGGCGCACCGCTGCGTGTCCTCTACGCAGGCACGCCCGAGACCGCGGTGCCCGTGCTCGAGGCGCTCGTGGCCTCCCGCCACCGGGTCGTCGGCGTGCTGACCCGGCCGGACGCCCCGCTGGGCCGCAAGCGGGTGCTCACCCCGTCCCCGGTGGCCGCGGCCGCCGAGGCCCACGGCATCCCCACCGTCAAGGCCGACCGCCTCCGCGGGGAGGCCGGCGCCGAGGCCGCCGAGGCGATCCGTGCGCTGGGAGCGGACGTGGCCGTCGTCGTGGCCTACGGTGCGCTCGTGCCGGCCGAGCTGCTGGACGTGCCGAAGCACGGCTGGCTCAACCTGCACTTCTCCACGCTGCCCGCCTGGCGCGGCGCCGCCCCCGTGCAGCGCGCCATGATGGCCGGCGAGACCCGCATCGGCGCCGACGTGTTCCAGCTCGAGGAGGGCCTGGACACCGGTCCGGTCTTCGCCAGCATGCACCGGGACGTCGCACCCGGCCAGACCTCCGGTGACCTGCTCGCCGCGCTAGCCGTGGACGGGGGACCGCTGGTGGTCGAGGTGCTGGACGGACTGTCTGCCGGCACCGCCGTCGCCACGCCGCAGCAGGGCGAACCGACCCACGCCGAGAAGCTCTCCCACGCCGACGGGCTCGTCGACCCCGCCGGTGACGCGGACGCGGTGGGCGCGCTGGTCAACGGGGTCACCCCGGAGCCCGGTGCCTGGGGCTGGATGATCGCCGACCCCGCCGACGCCCCCACCCGCTTCAAGCTCGACGCCGTCCTGCCGCACGCCGAACAGACCCTGCCTGCCGAGGTGGCCGAGGCGTCCGCCGGAGACCTGCTCGTCGCCGCCCGGAAGGCGTGGCTGCGCACCGGCCCGGGTGCGCTCGAGCTCACCCGTGTCCAGCCGGCCGGCAAGAAGCTCATGGCCGCCGCCGACTGGGCCCGCGGCGCCAACGGCTCGCCCCGCCTGCTGGCCGGTCCCGAACTCGCCGCCCACACGGCTGGGCTGCAGGCCGCCCACGCGGCTCGGCTCGCCGCCCGCACCACCGCCGAAGGGAACACCCGCGCATGAGCGATCGACGACAGGGACACGGATCCGGCCGGGACGACCGGCGCGGCCGCGGGCGGGGCCGTCAGGACCGCCGCGACGCCCGGGGCCGTACCCGCAACCGCGGCCGCTCCGGCGCCGGGAAGCACTACTCGGCGGCGGCCCCGTCGCAGCGCACGCGACAGGCCGACCCGGCCCGCGCCGTGGCCTACGAGGTGGTCCGCGCCGTCCACCAGGACGACTCCTACGCCAACCTCGTGCTTCCGCAGCGCATCCGCGCCCGCCGCCTGGACCGCCGCGACGCCGGCTTCGCCACCGAGCTGACCTACGGCACCCTGCGCGGCATCGGCCTGTACGACGCGATCCTCGCCGAGTGCGTCGACCGTCCCCTGGAGGACCTGGACGCCCCGGTGCTGGACGCCCTGCGCCTCGGCGCCCACCAGCTGCTCGGCATGCGGGTGCCCGCCCACGCCGCGCTCGACGCGACCGTCGCCCTGGTGCGCGAGAGGATCGGCGCCGGCCCCTCCGGCTTCGTCAACGCCGTCCTGCGCCGCATCTCCGAGACGCCACGCGAGCAGTGGCTCGACCGGGTCGCCCCGGAGGACGGGTCCGAGAAGTCCCTGGGCATCCGTCACTCGCACCCGGCGTGGATCGTGCGCGGCCTGCGCCAGGCCCTCGTCAGTCACGGCGCCGACGCCGCCGAACTCACCGATCTGCTCGAGGCGGACAACGCCGCCCCCGTGGTCAACGTGGTCGCGCTGCCCGGCCTCGGGGACATCGGCCCGGTGCTCGCCGCCGGCGCCGAGCCCAGCCCCATCGCCCCCGACGCCGCCCTCCACGCCGGCGGCGACGCGGCCCGCCTGCCCGGCGTCCGCGACGGCGTCGTCCGCGTCCAGGACGTCGGCTCCCAGCTCACCGCCCGTGCTCTGGCCTCCGTCCCGCTCGGGGGACAGGCGCACGACGACGGCCCCGTCGCCTCGGGCGCGTCTGGCACCGAGCACTGGCTCGACCTCTGCGCCGGCCCCGGCGGCAAGGCCGCCCTGCTCGCCGCGCTGGCCGCCGAGCGGGGCGCCCACCTGCTCGCCAACGAGGTCGCCGACCACCGCGCCGACCTCGTCCGTGGGGCGCTCACCGCCGTGCCGCAGCGGGCCTGGACCGTCCGCGCCGGCGACGGCCGCCGGATCTCCGAGGCGCCCGAGGCCGCGCCCGGCTTCGACCGCATCCTCGTCGACGCCCCGTGCACCGGGCTCGGCGCCCTGCGCCGCCGCCCCGAGTCGCGCTGGCGCCGCACCCCGGCCGACCTCGCCGTCCTCACGGACCTGCAGGCCGAGCTGCTGGACGCCGCCGTCGGCGCGCTGGTCCCCGGCGGAGTCCTCGCCTACGTCACCTGCTCGCCGCACCCGGCCGAGACCGTGGTCCAGACCGAGGACCTGCTGCGCCGCCACCCGGAGCTCGAGCAGCTCGACGCGGCACAGGCGCTGCAGTCCGTGGCCGTGGGTGACCTCGGCCTGCCCGCGACGAAGACCGCCCAGCTGTGGCCCCACCGCCACGGCACCGACGCCATGTTCCTCGCCCTGGTGCGGAAGCCGGCCTGAGCCGGCCGGACCCACCCGGATACTCCGCCCGTCCCCACCACAGGAGCCCGCCATGACCGCGACGTCCCCGACCGTCCACCTGCACCCGTCGATCCTCTCGGCCGACTTCGCCCGCCTCGCCGACGAGCTCGCCCGGATCGGCACCGCCGACGCCGTCCACGTGGACGTCATGGACGGCCACTTCGTGCCGAACCTGACCCTGGGCCTGCCGGTGGTCGAGGCGATCGGCAAGGCGACCGACCTGCCGCTGGACCTGCACCTGATGATCGAGGACCCGGACCGCTGGGCCCCGGACTACGTGGACGCCGGCGCCGCCTCCGTGACCTTCCACGCCGAGGCCGCCAAGGCCCCGGTGCGCCTGGCCCGCGAGCTGCGCGCCCGCGGCGCAAAGGCCGCCATGGCGCTCAACCCCGGCACCGCCCTCGAACCCCACCTGGGCATGCTGGGGGAGCTGGACATGCTCCTGCTCATGACCGTCGAGCCCGGCTTCGGCGGCCAGCCGTTCCTGGACCTCGTGCTGCCGAAGATCCGTGCCGCCCGGAAGGCCGTCGACGACCTGGGCGGTCAGCTCGCCCTCCAGGTGGACGGCGGCGTCAACGCGGACACCATCCACCGCGCCGCCGAGGCCGGCGCCGACGTCTTCGTGGCGGGCTCCGCTGTCTACGGCGCGGACGACCCGGACGCGGCCATCCGCTTGCTGCGTGAGACGGCGGCCCACGCCTGCGCCCACGGCAGGGCGTGACGTGGCATACTTGATCCCAGCTAACGTGCTCCGGGGTCGGTGAAAGTCCGAACCGGCGGTGACAGTCCGCGACCCGCGAGCGTGAGCCAGGCGAGAGCCCCGGCCCACGCGGACGGTTGAGCCGGTGGAATTCCGGCACCGACAGTAAGAGTCTGGATGGGAGAAGCACGCAGCCGACGCCTCGGCAGAGGTCTCTTCGCAGCACCCTGCCCTGTCCGTCCCCACATGCCCCCGGAGCGCGCCTCCGGGTGAGGGCCACCCGGAGCGCCGAGCGCACGGGAGGACGCAGATGGAGCACCTCACGGACGAGGCCGCCATGGACCTCGCCGTCGCCGCCGCCCTCGAGGGCGTCCGGGGCGCCAATCCGCTCGTCGGCGCCGTCCTGACCGCTCCCGACGGACAGCTCCTCGCCGTCGGCCGCCACCGCGGCGCCGGCACCCTGCACGCCGAGGCCGACGCCCTCGCCGCCTGGGCCGCCCTGCGCGAGACCGACCCGCAGGCCGCTGCGGTCGACCCGGCCGCCTGCACCCTCCACGTCACCCTCGAACCCTGCGACCACACCGGGCGGACCGGACCCTGCACCGGCGCCGTCCGCGCCGCCGGCATCGGCCGCCTCGTCTACGCCGTCGCCGATCCGACCGGCACCTCCGGCGGGGGAGCACAGACCCTCCGGGCCGCCGGCCTCGACGTGTCGGGTCCGACCGGACACGCCGGATCCCTCGCCCTCACCGACCGCTGGCGTCGCGCCCGCGCCACGGGCCGTCCCTTCGTCACCGCGCACCTGGCGCAGTCCCTCGACGGCTGCGCCGCCGCCGCGGACGGCACCAGCCAGTGGATCACCTCGCCCGCCTCCCGCGCCCACGCCCACGCCGTGCGCGGTCGGGTGGACGCGATCGTCGTGGGCACCGGCACCGTGCTCGCGGACGACCCCCGGCTCACCGCCCGGGACGACGACGGCTCCCTCGCCTCCGTCCAGCCGGTCCCCGTGGTCATGGGGCACCGTCGGATCCCCGCGGGGGCCGCCCTGCGCGGCCACCCCGCCCTGGCGGCGGGGGAGGAGCCTCTGCACCTGCGCTCCCACGACCCCGCCGAGGTGCTCGCGGCGATCGCCGCCCACCCCGGCCCCTGGCCGCACGGCCGCGGCGGATGCGAGCACCTGCTGATCGAGGGCGGTCCCACCGTGCTGGCCGCCTGGATCGCCGCCGACCTCGTCGACGAGCTGCACGTCTACACCGCGCCGACGTTCCTCGGCGCCGGCCTGCCCGCCGTGTCCGGCCTGGCCGTGGACACCCTCGCCCACGCCGTGCGCTGGACCCCGGACTCCGCCGAGGGCGGCCCGGTCCGCCCGCTCGGCCCCGACACCTGGACCCATCTGCGGCCGGCGACGGCCGCAGGGAAGGAGTGACACCGTGTTCACCGGGATCATCACGCACATCGGCACCGTCCGGGAGCTGGTGCACCGTCCGGAGGCGGACGTCGCGACGATCGTCGTGGACGCCCCCGGCGTGCTCGACGGCCTGCCCGAGGGCGGCTCGCTGGCCGTCGACGGCGTCTGCCTCACCGCGCTCCACGACGCCGACGCCGAGCCCGGCGTCTTCCGCGCCGACCTGATGGGCCAGACCCTGCGCATGACCGCCCTCGGCGACCTCGCGCCCGGCTCCCGCGTCAACCTGGAGCGGTGCCTGCTGCCCCACCAGCACCTGGACGGCCACCTGGTCCAGGGCCACGTGGACGGCGTCGGCACGGTGCTCGAGGTCGCGGACGAGGGCGCCTGGCATCGGGTGCGCGTCGGCGTCCCCGCCCGTCTCGCCCGATACCTGCCCGCCCAGGGGGCCGTCGCCCTCCAGGGCGCGTCCCTGACGATCACCGCGGTGTCCTCCCCGGACGCCGCCGAGCACTGGTTCGAGGTCGGTCTCATCCCGGCCACCCTCGCCGCCACGACCTTCGACGGGCTCGAGGCCGGCCGCCGGCTCAACGTCGAGACCGACGTGATGGCCCGCTATGCCGAGCGCCTCGCCCAGATCCCCGCACCGCGGGACGCCACGGCACCGGCAGACCAGGAGGAGCCGCCAGACCAGGCGCAGCCGGCAGAACAGGCGAAGCCGGCACACGAGGAGGAGCGCGCATGAGCCACGGACAGGACCTGCAGCAGACCCTCGGTGTCGACCTCGTCCGCCTCGACCCCGTCGAGGAGGCGATCGCCGCGATCGCCGCGGGACGGGCCGTCGTCGTGGTGGACGACGAGGACCGGGAGAACGAGGGCGACCTGATCTTCGCCGCCTCCCGGGCCACCGCCGAGCTGACCGCCTTCACGATCCGTCACACCTCCGGCGTGCTGTGCACCCCGATGCCGGCGGCCTGGGCCGAGCGGCTCGCGCTGCCGCCGATGACCGACACCAACGAGGACCCCAAGGGCACCGCCTACACCGTGTCCGTGGACGCGGCGGCAGGCGTCACCACCGGCATCAGCGCCGCCGACCGCGCCCGCACCCTCCGCGTGCTGGCCCACCCCGGCTCCGCGGCCGGCGACCTCACCCGCCCCGGCCACGTCTTCCCGCTGCGCGCGGTGGACGGCGGCGTCCGCGAGCGGGCCGGCCACACCGAGGCCGGCGTGGAGCTCTGCCGCCTGGCGGGCCTCGCCCCGGTGGCGGCCATCGCCGAACTCACCCACGACGACGGCACCATGATGCGACTGCCCGCCCTCCGCGAGTTCGCGGACGAGCACGGCCTCGTCCTTGTCTCCATCGAGGACCTGGCCGACTTCCTCACCCGGATCGACGACGTGCCCGCCGAGGCCTGCCTGCCCACGGCCCGCGGGCCCCTGCGGATCGCCGTGCACCCGGACCCCGCCACCGGCGCCGAGCACGTGCTGCTCACCTCCCCGGACCTCGATCCGTCCGCCGGCCCCGTGACCGTCCGCGTGCACTCCGAGTGCCTCACCGGCGACGTCCTCGGCTCCCTGCGCTGCGACTGCGGCCCCCAGCTGCAGCGGTCGCTGGAGGCCACCGCCCGGCACGGCGGCGCCGTCCTCTACCTGCGCGGCCACGAGGGGCGCGGCATCGGCCTGGCCAACAAGGTCCGCGCCTACCGTCTGCAGGAGCAGGGACTCGACACCGTGGACGCCAACCTCGCCCTCGGGCTGCCCGCCGAGGGCCGCGACTTCCGCGCCGCGGCCCGGATCCTCGCCGACGCCGGGATCACCTGCGTCCGGCTGGTGACCAACAACCCGGTGAAGCTCACGGCGCTGCGCCGGGCGGGCATCGACGTCGTCGAGCGCGTCCCCGCCCCGGCACCGGAGAACGAGCACAACCGCGCCTACCTCGCCGCCAAGCGCGAGCGCATGGGCCACCTGCCGGCCCTCGGCGAGAGCGCCCCGGAGATCCCCGGCCGCCCCGCAGACCCGCTGACGCCGTCCCCCGCGGACGCCGCCGGCGCCATCACCCGTCCCTCCGAGACCGAGGAGCACCACGCATGAGCGGAGCAGGAGCCCCGACCTTCACCCACGACCGCGAGGCCGCCGCCGGCCTGCGGGTCGCCATCGTCGCCGCCCAGTGGCACGAGCAGATCATGGACGGCCTCGTCTCCGGCGCACAGGCCGCTGCCGCGGACTTCGGCCTCGAGGCGGACCTCGTCCGCGTCCCCGGCACCATCGAGCTCACCGTGGCCGCCGCCCGCCTGACCCGCACCCACGACGTCGTCGTGGTCCTGGGGGTCGTCGTCCGAGGGGACACCCCCCACTTCGACTACGTCTGCTCCGCCGTGACCCAGGGCGTCACCGAGGTCTCCGTCCGCACCGGCGTGCCGGTCGGTTTCGGCGTCCTCACCGTGGACACCGAGCAGCAGGCGATCGACCGGGCGGGCCTGCCCGGCTCCCGCGAGGACAAGGGCCGTGAGGCCCTCGAGGCCGCCGTGCTCACCGAGCTCGCCCTGCGAGCGGTCTCCGGCGCGGCCCCGGCCCCGCATGCCGGCGAGACCGCCCCCGGGCCGACGGCCGACGCCACCGCCGACGCCGAGGAGGCGACCGCCTGATGCAGTGGCTCGTGGACCTGTTCAACTGGTACATCCCCGTCGGCGGAGGCGGCCTGCTCGTCCGCGAGGTCGTCGGCAACGTCTTCGGGCTCGCCTCGGCCCTCGGCGGCATGCGTCGCAAGGTCTGGGCGTGGCCGGTGGGCATCATCGGCAACCTGATCCTGCTGACCGTGTTCCTGTCCTCCCTGTTCGGCGGCGCCGACCATGCCACGCTGCTCGGGCAGGCCGGCCGTCAGGTCATGTTCATCGCCGTCTCGGTCTACGGCTGGGTCCGCTGGCGCCGGTCCCAGGCACACGGCGGCGGTCAGGACGGCGGCGCCATCACCCCGGAGTGGGCCGGCTGGGGCGGCCGCACCTTCCTGGCGCTCGGTATGGTCGTGGGCACGATCGCCCTGACCCCGGTGTTCCGGGCCCTCGGCTCCTGGGAGCCGGTGTGGGCGGACGCCTGGACCTTCGTCGGCTCGCTGCTGGCCACCTACGGCATGGCCAAGGGCTGGGTCGAGTTCTGGCTCATCTGGGTGGCCGTGGACGTCGTGGGTGTGCCGCTGCTGTGGTCCTCCGGCTACTACGCCTCCGCCTTCATGTACCTCTTCTACGGGGTGTTCACCCTCATCGGGTTCTTCGTCTGGGTGCGCGCCAAGGCCCACGAGAAGCCCCACGTGGAGACGCTCCTGCCGGACGGTCCGGAGGAGGAGCGCGCCGCCCGCTGACCGGCGTTCTCGCTCCGCTGCGCGTCACATAGAGACCGGGCACCGCACCCGCGGTGCCCGGCCTCGCTACGCTGGCCCCCGTGAAGACCTTCGACACCCTCTTCGACGAACTGTCCCGCAAGGCCCGGGAACGCCCCGCCGGCTCACAGACCGTGGCCGAGCTGGATGCCGGCATCCATCAGATCGGCAAGAAGGTCGTGGAGGAGGCCGCCGAGGTCTGGATGGCCTGCGAACACGAGACCGACGAGGCCGCCGCCGAGGAGATCTCGCAGCTGCTCTACCACCTGCAGGTGATGATGATCGCCAAGGGCCTCACCCTCGAGGACGTCTACCGCCACCTCTGAGTCCAGGAAGGACACCCCCATGCTCCGCATCGCCGTCCCCAACAAGGGCGCCCTGTCCGAACTGGCCATCGAGATCCTCACCGAGGCCGGCTACCACCAGCGCCGCTCGTCCCGCGAGCTCGTCCTCGTGGACCCGGAGAACCAGGTCGAGTTCTTCTACCTGCGTCCCCGCGACATCGCCGTGTACGTCGGCCAGGGGTCCCTCGACGTCGGCCTGACCGGCCGCGACCTGTTCGCCGACGCGCGCGTGAAGGACACGGCCGAGGAGATCATGGCCCTCGGCTTCGGCGCCTCCACCTTCCGTCTGGCCGCCCCGGCCGGCACCTTCACCGCCACCGCGGAGCTGGCCGGGAAACGGATCGCCACCAGCTACGACGGCCTGCTCGCCGCCTACCTGGAGAAGATCGGCCTCGACGCCGAGATCGTCCACCTGGACGGCGCCGTCGAATCGGCCGTCTCCCTCGGCGTCGCCGACGCGATCGCCGACGTGGTGGAGACCGGCAACACCCTGCGTGCCGCCGGCATGGAGGTCTTCGGCGAGCCGATCCTCGCCTCCGAGGCCATCATGATCGGCCAGACCGGCAAGCACCCCGAGGGCCTCGACGTCCTCCTGCGCCGCCTGCAGGGCGTCCTGGTCGCCCGTCGCTGGCTGATGATCGACTACGACGTGGACAAGGCCCTGCTCGAGCAGGCCACCGCCGTCACCCCCGGGCTGGAGTCCCCGACCATCTCGCCGCTGCAGGACGAGTCCATGGTCGCCGTCCGCTCCATGGTCCAGAAGGACGACGTCCACCGCGTCATGGACGAGCTGTACGTTCTCGGCGCCCGCGCCATCCTCGTGTCCGAGATCCACGCCATCCGTCTCTGAGCCGCCGACCCACAGGAGCGCCACCATGACCGTCGCCGTCCGAGTCATCCCCTGCCTGGACGTGGACGCCGGCCGCGTCGTCAAGGGCGTCAACTTCGAGAACCTGCGGGACGCCGGCGACCCGGTGGAGCTGGCCCGCCGCTACAACGCCGCCGGCGCAGACGAGCTGACCTTCCTGGACGTCACCGCCTCCACCGCGGACCGGCAGACCACCGCCGACGTGGTGACCCGCACCGCCGAGGAGGTCTTCATCCCGCTCACCGTCGGCGGCGGAGTGCGCACGGAGCAGGACGTGGCCCGCCTGCTCCGCCTCGGCGCGGACAAGGCCTCCATCAACACCGCGGCCGTCGCCCGGCCGGAGGTCATCACGCAGATCACCCGTCGCTTCGGCTCTCAGGTGCTCGTGCTGTCCCTGGACGCCCGCCGCACCACGGACCCCGGCTGCCCCTCCGGCTACGAGGTCACCACCCACGGCGGCCGCACCGGCACCGGCCTGGACGCCGTCGCCTGGTGCCGCGAGGCCGCCGAGCGCGGCGTGGGGGAGATCCTCCTGAACTCGATCGACGCCGACGGCACCCGGGACGGCTTCGACCTCGAGATGATCCGCGACGTGCGCGCGGTGACCCGGGTGCCGCTCATCGCCTCCGGCGGCGCCGGCCGTCCGGAGCACTTCCCGCCGGCCGTCGCCGCGGGCGCCGACGCGGTCCTGGCCGCCTCCATCTTCCACTTCGGCCCGGACCACATGATGGGCTCCGTCAAGGACGCCCTGCGCAAGGCCGGGCACGTCGTGCGCTGAGCGCGTCGCGGCCTGCGTGGACGGACCCCGGCGGTCGCCGCGTCCACGCCGAGTGCCCTCGGCTCAGGCGTCGACGACGTCCTCGAGGACCAGGGCGGCCGTGCGGCGGCCGAAGGCGTGCATGACGAGCTCGCCGGCGGGGCCGGCCACGTGCACGGACCGGCCGTCGTCGCCGGGGGCCTTCACCATGACGGGGGAGTTGTCCACGCGCGAGGCCGGACGCGCCCGACGCTCCAGCTCGATCCCGGTCTCCTCGGACCGGTAGAGCAGCTTCGCGCGGCGCTTCAGATGCGTGTAGAGCGTGTCCGCGTAGTCGTCGGCGAGGATGCGCGGGGCCCAGCGGTCCTTCGCACGGCGCACGTCCTCGGTGTGCACGAAGAACTCCAGCAGCTGCACCTCGTCGGCCACGGTCGTACCCATCGGGGTGCGGCGCAGCAGTGCCGCGGCACGGCTGACCAGGCCGGCGACGCGCCCTCGACTGCGACGACGGCCGCCCGCCTCCGGTGAGGCGTCGGCGGTGCCGTGGGCGCCGGAGTCGACGGGGCCGTCGTCCTGGGCCCGCTGCCCGAGGGAACCCTCCAGCGGACCGGCGGCCACACGCTCCACCAGCCGGGCATAGCCGGCCTCGTCCGCGTGGGCGTCGCCGAGGGCGATCGTCTTCTCCTGCAGTCGCTTCGCCGCCGGTGGGAGCAGCAGTCCGACGGCCAGCGGGGAGGTCTCGCGCAGCACGATGTGTGCGGCCAGGTGTTCGGTCCGCCAGCCCTCGCAGAGCGTCGGCTGCTCCGGTCCGGCATGCGTCAGCGCCTCGACCAGGGCGGCGCGCGAGGCGGCGGCGTAGTCGGTCTCGGTCACGGCGTCGCCGGGACCCTGCTGGGGGTGGTCGGAGGCAGTCACCGCCTCAACGTAGCACGGTGTCTCCGGGCCCAGGCAGGGCCCGTCGACGCCCGTAGAATGGCGGGATGACCACCGCCTCCACGTCGTCCACCGCCTCCACGCCCCCGTCCGGCGACGACGTCGCCGCCCTGGTCGAGAGCCTGTCCTTCACCGCCGACGGGCTGGTGCCGGCCATCGCGCAGCAGCATGACACCGGTGAGGTCCTCATGTTGGCGTGGGTGGACGCCGAGTCCCTGCGGCTCACCCTGGAGACCGGCTGGGCCACCTACTGGTCCCGCTCCCGCGCAGAGCTCTGGCGCAAGGGCGCGACCTCCGGACACCTGCAGCGCGTGCTCTCCGTGGCCGCCGACTGCGACCGGGACACGCTGCTGCTGCAGGTGGACCAGACCGGGCCCGCCTGCCACACGGGGACCGCGTCCTGCTTCACCGGCCGCGTCGTCGCCGAGCCGGCCGACCCGCGGTCCGACCGATCCGCCGCCGACGAGAACCGAGGAGAGACCACGTGAGCCAGCACACCGACACCCGCACCGACGCGACCGTCTCACAGGAGGCCCTCGCCGCCGCCCGCGTGCCCACCGGCGCCGTGCACCCGTCCCGCGAACGGTTCCTCGCCCTCGCCGGTGAGGCCCGCGTCATCCCCGTGATCCGCACCGTCCTGGCCGACGGCCTCACCCCGTTGGCCCTGTACCGCCGCCTTGCGGACGACCGGCCCGGCACCTTCCTCATGGAGTCTGCCGCACCCGGCGGCGTCTGGTCGCGCTACAGCTTCATCGGCGCCGGCTCCGTCGCCACCCTCACCGCCGTCGGACAGCAGGCCCACTGGCAGGGCACCCCGCCGGCCGGCCTGCCCGCCGAGGGCGACGCCCTGGAGGTCCTCGAGCAGACCCTGGCCGCCCTGGGCACCGGGGTGCGCTCTCGTGTGGGCGACGGGCTGCCCCACTTCCTCTCCGGCCTCACCGGCTTCCTCGGCTGGGACGTCATCCGCCACCTCGAGCACCTGCCGGACGGCCCGGAGGACCACCTGGGCCTGCCCGAGCTGGCGATGAACCTCGTCACCGACCTCGCAGTCCACGACGCCGCCGAGGGCACCATCACGCTCGTGGCCAACGCGATCAACGTGAACGGCCTGGCCACCGGCGCGGACGCCGCCTACGACGACGCCGTCGCCCGCCTGGAGGCCATGTCCGCGAAGCTCTCGGCCGGCGTGGACGACCCGGTCACCGCCGTCCCGGACCGCTGGCTGACGGCCACCGCCGAGCAGGTCGCGGCCGAGGCCGAGGACCGCTGGGGCGACGACGGCTTCACGGACGCCGTCGCGAAGGCCAAGGAGGCCATCGTGGACGGCGAGGTCTTCCAGGCCGTCGTCTCCCGCCGCTTCAGCGTGGACACGCAGGCCGACGGGCTGGCGGTCTACCGCGTGCTGCGCATGGTGAACCCGAGCCCCTACATGTACCTGTTCACCTTCGAGACCCCCGAGGGCGAGCCCTATCAGATCGTCGGATCCTCTCCGGAGGCCCTCGTGACCGTGCAGGACCGGCACGTGGTCACCCACCCGATCGCCGGCTCCCGGCGCCGCGGCCGCACCGCCGAGGACGATGCGCTGCTGTCCAAGGAGCTGGCCGAGGACGAGAAGGAGCGGGCCGAGCACGTCATGCTGGTGGACCTGTCCCGCAACGACCTCTCCCGGGTCTGCACGCCGGGCACGGTGAACGTCTCCCAGTTCATGCAGGTCGAGGCATTCAGCCACATCCTCCACCTCGTCTCCCACGTCGAGGGTGATGTGGCCGCCGGCCGCAGCTCCCTGGATGTGCTGAAGTCCGCCTTCCCGGCCGGGACCCTCTCCGGGGCGCCGAAGCCGCGTGCGCTGCGGCTGCTGGATCGGTGGGAGCCCACCCGGCGCGGCCCCTACGGCGGTGTGGTCGGATACTTCGACCTCGCCGGGAGCATGGACATGGCCATCAACATCCGTTCCGTGACCCTGCACCGCGGGCAGGCCCATGTGCAGGCCGGAGCCGGCATCGTGGCCGACTCCGTGCCCCAGTCCGAGGCCGACGAGACCGTCACCAAGGCCACGGCGCCGCTGCGTGCCGTGCTGACCGCGTCCGAGATGGAGGAGCTCGCATGAGCCTGGGCCGCCGCACCGTCGTCCTCGCCGCCCTGGCCGCCGGAGGACTCGTGTTGCTCGCCGCCGGGCAGACCTGGGTCCACGCCACGCGCCTGGGTTCCGGCGCCGTCGCCGAGGTCACCGCGGACGGATCCGACGCCTCGGGTGTCATCAGTGCCATGGCCTTCGTCGTCCTCGCCGCCGGACTCGCCCTGACCATCGCCCGCCGCATCGGCCGCTGGGTCGTGGGCATGCTGCTCGTCCTCGCCGGGGCCGCTCTCGCCGTCACGGCCGGGCAGGCGGTCCTCGACCCCGCCGCGGCCGCCGCGCCCGCCGTCTCCGCGGCCACCGGCACCACCGAGGCCGCCGCCGCCTACACCGTGACCTTCTGGCCGTGGGTCGCCGTCGCCGGCGGCATCCTCGCCGTCCTCGCCGGCCTGGCCTCCCTGGTGGCCGGGGGCCGCTGGTCCCACAGCCGCCGCTTCGAGGCGCCCGCCGCGGAGGGCGGCGGTGCCCTGCCGACCGGCGACGGCGAGGCCCGGGCGGCGGGCGAGGGCCAGCGTCGGGGTGCCGGGGAAGGCAGCGGGGGAGCGGACGGCGACGAGGAGGAGCTCGATCCCATGGACGCCTGGGACGAGCTCTCGGCCGGCAACGACCCCACCGGCTGATCGCGTCCGCCTGCGCGGGAGGCCGTGCGCCCTGACACCGGCCGACGCGCATTCGCGCCCCGCCGTGCCCGGCGTGGCACAATGAGAGACAGTCATCCGTCGCCGACATCGATCCACAGGGAGAGTGCCCGATGAGCCACCCCGCCCAGTCCGCCCAGACCGCCACCGCCCAGGTGACCGTCACCGAGGACGGCCGCGTGCTGAACGACCCGACCCACGCCGAGGTGCCGGGCCACGGCAACACCCCGGGCGCCTGGGCCATGTGCGCCCTCGTGGTGGTCGGCTTCGTCGCCGGGGCCATCGGCCTGTTCATCGACCAGATGATGATCGTCTGGATCGGGATCGCCGTCGCCCTGGTCGGCGTCGTGGTGGGCGTGGTGTCCGGCAGCGCCGGCTCCGGCTCGCGCCACTGAGCTCGGCCGTCGTGACCGTACTCGACGACATCATCGCAGGAGTCCGCGAGGACCTCGCCGCGCGTGAAGCCGCCGTGCCGCTGCCGGAGATGATCCGCCGCGCGGCGCAGGCGGCCCCGGCACGCGACGCCGTGGCCGCCCTCGTCGGCGGCCGCGCCGACCCGGAGGGCATCCGGGTCATCTCCGAGGTGAAGCGGTCCAGCCCCTCCAAGGGCGCGCTGGCCGACATCGCCGAGCCCGCCGAGCTGGGCCGCGCCTACGAGCGCGGGGGCGCGTCAGCGGTGTCCGTGCTCACCGAGCGGCGGCGCTTCAACGGCAGCCTCGCCGACTTCGACGCCGTTCGCGCCGCGATCGACCTGCCCATGCTCCGCAAGGACTTCACCGTCGCGGAGTACCAGATCCACGAGGCCCGCGCCCATGGCGCCGACCTCGTGCTGCTCATCGTGGCCGCCCTGGACGACGCACAGCTGCGCGACTTCCTCCAGCTCACCCACGAGCTCGGCATGAACGCCCTCGTCGAGGCCCACACCCCCGAGGAGATCGCCCGTGCCGTGGACGTGGACGCCCGCATCCTCGGCGTCAACGTGCGCAACCTGAAGACCCTCGACGTCGACCCGGACCGCTATGCCCGCCTGGCCGCAGACCTGCCCGAGCACGTCGTGCGCGTCGCCGAGTCCGGCGTCGAGTCCGCTGCCCAGGTGGAGCAGTACGCCGCCGCAGGCGCCGACGCGATCCTCGTCGGCGAGGCCCTCGTCAGGCACGGCGCCCCCGAGCAGGCCCTGCAGCAGTTCCGCGCCGCCTCGGTGCGCGCCCGCTGACCCAGACACCACCCACGCAGGAGGACCCGCCTTGTCCACCGACCCCGCCGGCACCCCCGAGCGCCCCGAGAGTCCCGAGCGCCCCGAAAGCCCCGAGAGCCTCGGCGACCAGCCGGGCCCCCACTTCGGCCGGTACGGCGGCACGTGGATGCCCGAGTCGCTCATGGCCGCCCTCGCCCAGGTCACCGAGACCTACGAGGCCGCCCGCAGGGACCCGGAGTTCCGGGCAGAGCTGAAGGACCTCTACCGGGACTACATCGGCCGCCCGTCCCTGCTCACCGAGGTGCCGCGCTTCGCCGCGGACCTGCCGGGCGTGCGGATCTTCCTCAAGCGCGAAGACCTCAACCACACCGGCTCGCACAAGATCAACAACGTCATTGGCCAGGCGCTGCTGGCCCGTCGCATGGGCAAGACCCGTCTCATCGCGGAGACCGGCGCCGGCCAGCACGGCGTGGCCACCGCCACCGCGGCGGCCCTGTTCGGCATGGAGTGCACCGTCTACATGGGCGAACAGGACACGCGTCGCCAGGCCCTCAACGTGGCCCGCATGCAGATGCTCGGCGCGGAGGTGGTCCCCGTGACCATCGGTGCCCGCACCCTCAAGGACGCCATCAACGAGGCGCTCCGAGACTGGGTGGCCTCGGTGGACACCACCCACTACCTCCTCGGCACCGTGACCGGCCCGCATCCGTTCCCCGCGATGGTCCGCTGGTTCCACTCGGTGATCGGCGAGGAGGCCCGCGCACAGGTGCTCGAGCAGACCGGCCGACTGCCGCACGCGGTGGCCGCCTGCGTCGGCGGCGGCTCCAACGCCATGGGCCTGTTCGCCGGCTTCCTGGACGACCCCGAGGTGGAGCTGTACGGCTTCGAGGCCGGCGGCGACGGCGTCGAGACCGGCCGCCACGCCGCCTCCATCACCCTGGGCCGCACCGGCGTCCTCCACGGCGCCCGCACCTACCTGATGCAGGACGAAGACGGCCAGACGATCGACTCGCACTCGATCTCGGCCGGCCTGGACTACCCGGCGGTCGGCCCCGAGCACGCCTGGCTCAACGACACCGGCCGGGCCTGCTACGAGCCCGTGACGGACACCGCCTGCATGGACGCCATGCTGCGCCTGACCCGCACCGAGGGCATCATGCCGGCGATCGAGTCCGCCCATGCGCTGGCCGGCGCCCTGTCCCTGGGCCGGCGCTGGATCGACGCCGGCGAGGTGGGAGAGCACACCCCGGCCGGCGAGGAGCGGATCATCGTCGTGAACCTCTCCGGCCGCGGCGACAAGGACGTCTCCACCGCCGCCGCCTGGTTCGGCCTCGGCACGGCCTCCGCTGCCCCGGCCTCCGACGGCGAGGACGACGGCGACGCGGATGAGACCATCCGCGCCGAGGCCGGGCTCGCGCCGGGCGAGGATCCGGCCGGAGACCAGGACGACGCCCGCACCGACGCCGACGAGGAGGTCCAGCGATGAGCACCGAGACCATGTCCGGCACCGCGGCAGCCGGCGGCTCCAAGACCGCGGCCGCGATCGAGCGGGCGCGCGCCGCCGGCCGCACCGCCTTCATCGGCTATCTTCCGGCCGGCTACCCGTCCGTGGACGAGTGCGTCGAGGCCGCCGTGGCCCTGGTCGAGAACGGCGCCGACGTCGTCGAGATCGGCCTGCCCTACACCGACCCGGTCATGGACGGCCCGGTCATCCAGGCCGCCACGCAGGCGTCCCTGGCCGCCGGCTTCCGGGTGTCCCAGGTGTTCGACATCGTCCGCCGGATCACCGAGCGCACCGACGCGGCCGTGCTGGTCATGACCTACTGGAACCTCGTGGACCGCATGGGCGCCGACGAGTTCGCCCGCCGCCTGGCCGCCGCCGGCGGCGCCGGGCTGATCACCCCGGACCTCGTGCCGGAGGAGGCCGCCGAGTGGCTGGCCGCCTCCGACCGCCACGGACTGGACCGCGTCTTCCTCACCGCCCCGTCCTCCCCGCAGTCCCGGGTGGAGCGCACGGTGGCCGACTCCCGCGGCTTCGTCTACGCCGTCTCCGTCATGGGCGTCACCGGCGCCCGCAAGGACATCTCGGACGCCGCCGCCGAGGTGGTCACGCACGCCAAGGCCGCCGGCGCGGAGAACGTCTGTGTGGGCCTGGGCATCTCCCGCCCGGAGCACATCGCCCAGATCGGCGAGTACGCCGACGGTGCGATCGTCGGCACCGCCCTGGTCAAGGCCCTCGGGGAGGGCGGCCCCGAGGCCGTGGGCCGTCTGGCCGCCGAGCTCGCCGCCGGCTGCGTCCGGGACGCCGCCGGCGCCGCCGCCGATCCGAAGGCAGGAGAGTGACCTCCATGACCGGAGTCCCGACGACGGCCGCCTCCCGGGCCGACACCCTCGCCTCGCCGTTGCTCGCCATCCCGTCCCCCGGCTGGTCCGGCTTCGAGATCGGGCCGCTGACGATCCACGCCTACGCACTGTGCATCATCGCCGGCGTCATCGCCGCGCTCTGGCTGGGCTCGATCCGGTGGCGCCGTCGCGGCGGCCCGGCCGGCCGTGTGCTGGACGTCGCCATCTGGGCGATCCCGTTCGGCTTCGTGGGCGGACGCCTCTACCACGTGTTCTCCTCGCCGGACCGGTACTTCGGGCCGAACTATGACGGCACCGGCGACCCGATCCAGATCCTCTACGTCTGGAACGGCGGTCTCGGCATCTGGGGCGCGATCGCCCTCGGCGCGGTCGGGGCCTGGATCGGGACGCGCCGCTACGGGTATCGGCTCACGGCCTTCGGCGACGCCGTCGCCCCGGGCATCCTGCTCGCCCAGGCGATCGGCCGGTGGGGCAACTGGTTCAACCAGGAGCTCTTCGGCGGACCCACCGACCAGCCCTGGGGCCTGCAGGTCGATCCCGAGCACGTCCCCTCCGGCTACGCCGAGGACACCCTGTTCCACCCGACCTTCCTGTACGAGAGCCTGTGGAACGTGATCGGCGTCGGGGTGCTGCTCCTGCTGGACCGCCGCCTGCGCCTGCGCCGTGGAGCGATGATCTGGGCCTACGTCGCCTGGTACACCCTGGGCCGCGTGTGGATCGAGATGATGCGCATCGACGACGCCCAGATGATCACCCTGTTCGGCACCACCCAGCGTCTCAACGTGTGGACGTCCCTGCTGCTGCTCGCGATCGCCCTGGTCATGTTCGCCGTCTGCCGGGTCCGGGCCCGCCGTCTCACCCAGGCCGAGGCGGACGACGTGTGGCTGCCGGGCCGCCGCGCAGAGGCGGAGGCGGCAGACCACGACGAGCCGCGTGCCGTCGTCGGGACGAGCACCGACGAGCGGAACGACGGGGACGCGGACGACGGATCCGCGACGGGCGGCTCCCACGCGGCCGACCGCGGCTGAGGACCGGACGCCGCAGCAGCGCCGACGGCGACGCACACCTGGACCGGGTCGGTCCGTCCTCTGGCGGGGCGGGCCGACCCGGTCCACATTCTGGGACCGGTGCCGTCACAGCGCGGTCCCCCGGCCTGAGGGGAGTAACGTCACTCACATCGCGGACGGGCTTCGCCGTCTGGACCACCACCGCCTCTGAGGGGCCAGCGTCGTCCCCTTCCACCGCCACGCACACCGTGGCCGTCAGGAAGGAAGCGTCATGCACGACGTGCTCGACCCGTTTCTCCGGTACTCGGATCTGCCCCCGGCGCAGGGCCTGTACGACCCCGCGAACGAGAAGGACGCCTGCGGACTCGCCGTCGTGGCCACGCTGCGCGGCACCCCGGGCCACGACATCGTCGAGCACGCCCTCACCGCCCTGCGCGCCCTCGAGCACCGCGGCGCCGTCGGTGCCGACGAGGGCACCGGCGACGGCGCAGGCCTGATCACCCAGATCCCCGACGCCTTCTTCCGGGAGGTCTCCGGCATCGAGCTGCCGGCCGCGGGCGAGTACGCCGCCGGCACCGCCTTCCTGCCGGCGGACGAGGAGCGCTGCGCGGCGGCCAAAGCGGAGATCGGCCTGCTCGCCGAACGCGAGGGCCTCCAGGTCCTGGGCTGGCGCACTGTCCCCACGGACGACTCTGTGATCGGTGACGGCGCCCGCAGCGTCATGCCCGCCTTCGAACAGCTCTTCGTCTGCCGCGTGGACGACGGCGAGCTCGACGAGCCGGGGCAGTCCCTCGACGCCCGCGCCTGGCGCCTGCGCCGTCGCGCGCAGACCGCCGGCGTGTACTTCCCCTCCCTGTCCTCCAGGACGATCGTCTACAAGGGCATGCTCTCCACCGCGCAGCTCGAGCCGTTCTACCCGGACCTGTCCGATGAGCGGTACACCACCACGCTCGGCATCGTGCACTCGCGCTTCTCCACGAACACGTTCCCCTCCTGGCCGCTGGCCCAGCCGTTCCGCGCCATCGCGCACAACGGCGAGATCAACACCGTGAAGGGCAACCGCAACTGGATGCGCGCCCGGCAGGGCGAGCTGCGCCACCCGCTGCTCGGGGAGGTGCCGGAGGAGATGTTCCCGCTGGTCACCGGACACGGCTCCGACTCCGCGTCCTTCGACGAGGTCGCCGAGCTGCTCATGCTCGCCGGGCGCCCCCTCTCCCACGCGATCATGATGATGGTGCCGGAGGCGTGGGAGAACCATCCCACCATGGACCCGGCCCGCAAGGCGTTCTACCAGTACCACTCGATGCTCATGGAGCCGTGGGACGGTCCGGCGGCGATCGCCTTCACCGACGGCGTCCAGGTCGGCTCCGTCCTGGACCGCAACGGCCTGCGACCCGCGCGCTACTGGCAGACCGAGGACGGACTCGTGGTGCTCGCCTCCGAGGTCGGCGTGCTGCCGATCGACCCGGCCACCGTGGTCCGCAAGGGCCGCGTGAAGCCCGGCCGCATGTTCCTGCTGGACACCGCCCAGGGACGCATCATCCCGGACACCGAGCTCAAGGCCGAGATCGCCGCGTCCCAGCCGTGGGCGCAGTGGGTGCAGGAGTCGCTCCTGGACCTGGACTCCCTGCCGGCCCGCGAGCGCGTCAGCCACGGCGCCGACTCCGTCCGCCTGCGCCAGCGCATCTTCGGCTACACGCTCGAGGACCTGCGCCTGCTCATCAAGCCGATGGCCACCACCGGCGCCGAGCCGCTGGGCGCCATGGGCACCGACACCCCGATCGCCGCGATCGCCGAGCGCTCCCGCCTGCTCTTCGACTACTTCACGCAGTCCTTCGCGCAGGTGACCAACCCGCCGTTGGACGCGATCCGGGAGGAACAGGTCACCTCCATGCGCACCTGCATCGGCCCGCAGGCGAACCTGCTGGCGCAGGGCCAGTCGCGCACCACGGCGATCGACCTGCCGTTCCCCGTGATCGACAACGATCAGCTGGCCCGCATCGCCCATGTGCGCTCCTCCGACGGCACCCGCCGCGCCCTGAAGGTCAAGGGCCTCTACCGGGTGGCCGGCGGCGCCGAGGAGATGCGCACCCGCATCAAGGAGATCTGCGAGCAGGTCTCCGCAGCCGTCCAGCGCGGCATCGCGTACGTGATCCTCTCCGACCGGGACGCCAACGCACAGTGGGCGCCCATCCCGTCCCTGCTGCTGACCTCCGCCGTGCACCACCACCTGCTCGCCTCCGCCTCCCGCACCCGCACCTCGCTGCTGGTCGAGGCCGGCGACGTCCGCGAGGTCCATCACGTGGCCGTACTCATCGGCTACGGCGCCTCCGCCGTGAACCCCTATCTGGCGATGGAGTCCGCCGAGGAGCTCGTGCGGGACGGGTCCCTGCCGGGCGTCACCGCTCAGCAGGCCGTGGCCAACCTCATCACGGGCCTCGGCAAGGGCGTGCAGAAGATCATGTCCAAGATGGGCATCTCCACCGTGGCCTCCTACTGCGGCGCCCAGACCTTCGAGGCGGTCGGCCTGTCCCGGCGCTTCGTGGACCGCTACTTCACCGGGACCAGCTCACCGATGGACGGCGTGGGCCTGGCGTACATCGCCTCGGAGGTCGAGGCCCGCCACGCGGACGCATTCCCGGCCGACGGCAACGACCCGCGGCCGGACGCCCCGCTGGACGCCGGCGGCGAGTACCAGTGGCGCCGCGAGGGCCCGCCGCACCTGTTCGACCCGGAGACCGTCTTCCGGCTGCAGCACTCCACGCGCGAGCGCCGCTACGACGTGTTCAAGGACTACACGCGCCGGGTGGACGACCAATCCGCAGAGCTCATGACCCTGCGCGGCCTGATGCGGCTGAAGACCGGACAGCGCCCGCCCGTGCCGGTCGCCGAGGTCGAGCCGGTCGAGTCGATCGTCACGCGCTTCTCCACCGGCGCCATGTCCTACGGCTCCATCTCCCAGGAGGCCCACGAGACCCTGGCGATCGCCATGAACCGCCTCGGCGCCCGCTCCAACTCCGGCGAGGGCGGCGAGGACCCGGAGCGCCTTCTGGACCCCGAGCGCCGCTCGGCCATCAAGCAGATCGCCTCCGGCCGCTTCGGCGTCACCAGCCTCTACCTGGCCACCGCCTCGGACCTGCAGATCAAGATGGCCCAGGGCGCCAAGCCCGGCGAGGGCGGCCAGCTCATGGGCTCCAAGGTCTATCCGTGGGTGGCGACCACCCGGCACTCCACCCCGGGCGTCTCCCTGGTCTCCCCGCCGCCGCACCACGACATCTACTCCATCGAGGACCTGGCGCAGCTGATCCACGACCTGAAGCGCTCCAACCCGAAGGCGCGCGTCCACGTGAAGCTCGTCTCCGAGTCCGGCGTGGGCACCGTGGCCGCGGGCGTGACCAAGGCGAAGGCCGACGTCGTGCTCATCTCCGGCCACGACGGCGGCACCGGCGCCTCCCCGCTGAACTCCCTCAAGCACGCCGGCACCCCCTGGGAGCTCGGCCTGGCCGAGGCGCAGCAGACCCTCATGCTCAACGGGCTGCGCGACCGCGTCACCGTGCAGGTGGACGGCCAGCTCAAGACCGGCCGCGACGTGGTGGTGGCCGCCCTGCTCGGCGCCGAGGAGTTCGGCTTCGCCACCGCCCCGCTGGTGGTCTCCGGATGCATCATGATGCGCGTCTGCCACCTGGACACCTGCCCGGTGGGCGTGGCCACCCAGAACCCGGAGCTGCGCACGCGGTTCACCGGCAGGCCCGAGTTCGTGGTCAACTTCTTCGAGTACATCGCCCAGGAGGTGCGCGAGCTGCTCGCCGAGCTCGGCTTCCGGAGCCTGGACGAGGCCATCGGACACCGCGAGCTGCTCGAGGTGGACGAGGCGCTGCGCCACTTCAAGACCCGCGGCCTCGACCTGTCCGGGGTGCTGGGCTCCGGCGCCGCCGACTCCTTCGACGAGTCCGTGGCCCACCGCCGCACCGGAGGCCAGGACCACGGACTCGCCGAGCAGCTGGACAACAGGTGGCTCGAGGCGGTCGCCCCCGCCGTCGAGACCGGCGAGGCGGTGTCCGTGGAGGACACCGTGAAGAACACGGACCGCTCCGTCGGCACCCTGCTCGGCTACCACGTGACGAGTGCCCGGCTGCAGGACGAGCTGGCCGAGGACACCATCACGGTGTCCCTGACCGGCGAGGCCGGCCAGTCCTTCGGAGCCTTCATCCCGTCCGGCGTCACCCTGCACCTGGAGGGCGACGCCAATGACTACGTGGGCAAGGGCCTGTCCGGCGGGCGCATCGTGCTCCGCCCGGACCGCCGCGCCCCGCTGGTGGCGGAGGACAACATCATCGCCGGCAATGTGGTCGGCTACGGCGCCACGAGCGGCGAGATGTTCCTGCGCGGCCGCGTGGGCGAGCGCTTCCTGGTCCGCAACTCAGGCGCCACGGCGGTGGCCGAGGGCATCGGCGACCACGGGCTGGAGTACATGACCGGCGGCCGAGCCCTCGTGCTCGGCCCGACCGGCCGCAACGTGGCCGCGGGCATGTCCGGCGGCGTGGCCTGGATCCTGGACCTGGACGAGACGCGGATCAACCCGCTGGCCGTCAAGGAGTCCGGGCTGCTGCTCGGCGTCCCCGAGGAGGCGGACCGGGAGCAGATCACGCAGCTGCTGCGCCGGCACCACGAGCTCACCGACTCGGCCGTGGCGGCCGGGATGCTCGAGACGATCGACGGCGGCGACGCCGACGCGGTCGAGGCGCTGTGGCAGCGGTTCACCACGGTGCTGCCCCGGCAGTACGCGGCCGTGCAGGCCCTGCGCGCCGAGTGCGAAGACAACGGCATGGACCCGGACGGCGACGCCGCCTGGGCTCGGATCCTGGAGGTGACCCGTGGCTGACCCGCGCGGATTCCTGAACCATCGCGAGCGCCAGGAGCGCCCGACCCGGCCGGTGCCGGTGCGCATCATGGACTACAAGGACGTCTACGTCCGCCAGGACGAGGCGATCGTGCGCACGCAGGCCACACGCTGCATGGACTGCGGAGTGCCGTTCTGCCACGCCGGCTGCCCCCTGGGCAACCTGATCCCGGACTGGAACGACCTGGTGCGCCGCGGCCGCTGGGAGGAGGCGGCCGCGCGCCTGCATGCGACGAACAACTTCCCGGAGATCACCGGGCGCATCTGCCCGGCGCCCTGCGAGTCCTCGTGCGTGCTCGGCATCAATCAGCCGGCCGTGACCATCAAGCAGGTCGAGGCCTCCATCGCCGAGCAGATCTTCGAGAACGACTGGCTGCCTCCGCACCGGCCGCACCGCCAGAACGGGCACACGGTGGCCGTCGTCGGCTCGGGCCCGGCCGGCCTGGCCGCCGCCCAGCAGCTCACCCGCGCCGGCTACACGGTCGCCGTGTACGAGCGCGACGACCGCGTCGGCGGCCTGCTGCGCTACGGCATCCCGGACTTCAAGCTGGAGAAGGACGTCATCGACCGCCGCATCGCCCAGATGGAGGCCGAGGGCACCCGCTTCCGCACCGGTGTGGAGATCGGCACGGACATCGCCTGGGACGAGCTGAAGGACTCCTTCGACGCGGTCGTGGTGGCCACCGGCGCCCCGGTCGGCCGCGACCTGCCCATCCCGGGCCGGGGCCTCGAGGGCATCCACCTGGCCATGGACTACCTGGTCCCCGTCAACCGGCGGGTGGCCGGCGGCGAGCAGGAGCAGATCAGCGCCGAGGGCCGCCACGTGGTCATCCTCGGCGGCGGCGACACCGGCGCCGACTGCATCGGCACCGCCCACCGCCAGGGCGCCGCCTCGGTCACCACCCTGGCGATCGGCAGGCAGCCGCCGTCGCAGCGCCCGTCCCACCAGCCGTGGCCGACCGTCCCGACCCTGTTCGAGGTCGCCTCGGCCCACGCCGAGGGCGGCGAGCGGACCTACCTGGCCAGCACCGTCGAGTTCCTCGGGGACGAGCGGGGCCGCGTGCGCGCACTGAAGGTCGCCGAGACCGAGTACCTGCCGGACGGCTCCCGCTCCCCGAAGGCCGGCACCGAGCACGAGATCCCGGCGGACCTGGTCCTGCTCGCCCTCGGCTTCATCGGCGTGGAGCAGGAGGCCATCACGGAGCAGACCGGGGTGCAGGTCACGCGCGGCGTGCTCGGCCGCGACGACGCCTTCCAGACCGCCGAGCCGGGTGTCTTCGTCTGCGGCGACGCCGGCCGCGGCGCCTCCCTGGTGGTCTGGGCCATCGCCGAGGGCCGTGCCACCGCCACAGCCGTGGACGAGTTCCTCACCGGCGAGCCCTCGGACCTGCCGGCCCCCGTGAAGCCGCGCGACCGCGGCCTCGTCCTCGGCTGACCCGAGCCCGGCCGTCGGGCTGACCTGGGCCCTTCCGTCCCGGTCCGCCCGCAGGCCGGCCCCGTCCCGACGACGGCCGCGCACCCCCGGCGCGGGGCCGTCGTCGCCGTCTTCGCCCGCGGCGGAAATCGCCCGGGCGCGGACGGTGCCCCCTCCGTCCCTCGACTCGTAGGCTGGTGCCCATGCGACACGCGAAGATCATCGCCACCTTCGGACCCGCGACCGACTCCGACGACGTGACCCGACGACTCATCGAGTCCGGCATCGACGTCGCCCGACTGAACATGAGCCACGGCGACCATGCCATGCACGAGACGACCTACGAGCGGGTCCGCCGCCTCTCCGTCGAGGTGAAGCACCCGGTGGCGATCTTCGCGGACCTCCAGGGGCCGAAGATCCGCCTCGGCCGCTTCGCCGACGGGCCGCACCAGCTCGAGCAGGGGGACCGCTTCACCATCACCACCCGGGACGTGGAGGGCACCGCCGAGATCTGCGGCACCACCCACAAGGGCCTGCCCGGCGATGTGGACCCGGGGGACGTGCTGCTCGTGGACGACGGCAGGGTGCGCCTGCGCGCCGTCGAGGTCACCGACACCGACGTGGTCACCGAGGTGGAGGTGGCCGGCCCCGTCAGCAACAACAAGGGCATCAATCTGCCGGGGGTGGCCGTCAACGTGCCGGCCCTCTCCGAGAAGGACGAGACCGACCTGCGTTGGGCGCTGCGCACGGGGGTGGACATGATCGCCCTGTCCTTCGTGCGCGACGCCGCAGACATCGAGCGCGTGCACGAGATCATGGACGAGGAGAACCGCCGCATCCCGGTGATCGCGAAGATCGAGAAGCCGCAGGCGGTGGAGAACCTGGAATCGATCGTGGACGCCTTCGATGCCGTCATGATCGCCCGCGGAGACCTCGGGGTGGAGCTTCCGCTCGAGGACGTGCCCGTGGTGCAGAAGCGGGCCATCGAGCTGGCCCGCCGCTGGGCCAAGCCGACCATCGTGGCCACCCAGGTCCTCGAGTCCATGATCGAGAATCCGCGCCCGACCCGCGCCGAGGCCTCCGACTGCGCCAACGCGGTCCTGGACGGGGCGGACGCCGTCATGCTCTCCGGCGAGACCTCCGTGGGCGCCTACCCGGTGGAGACGGTCCAGACCATGGCCCGCATCATCGAGTCGACCGAGACGAACGGCCTGGACCGCATCGACCCGCTGACCGCCCAGCCGCGCACCCGCGGCGGTGCCATCACCCGCGCCGCGGTGGACATCGCCCACCAGCTGGACATCCCGTTCCTGGCGACCTTCACCCGCACCGGTGACTCGGCCCGCCGCATCTCCCGCCTGCGTCCGAAGCAGCCGGTGTACGCGTACACGCACGTGGAGCACACCCACAACATCCTCTGCCTCGCCTGGGGCGTGTTCCCCAAGATGGTGCCGTTTGCGGAGACGACGGACGAGATGACGGGCCAGGTGGACCGCTCCCTGCTCTCCGAGGGCATCGCGAAGGAGGGGCAGTTCGTCATCATCGCGGCCGGCTCGCCCCCGGGCCAGGCCGGCACCACCAACACCCTCAAGGTGCACAAGGTGGGCGACCCGCACGACGCCGGCGGCACCCTCGACGACTCGGACCGCGAACCCGTGGGCAAGTGGGAGCTGGACCCTCAGGGCTGACCGGCTGACAGCACCGGGCCCCGACCGGATCGATCCGGTCGGGGCCCTGGCGTGCAGGCGACGGCGTTCCTCGCGCGTAGGCGCGGAGGTCTCAGCCCAGCTGGTCCACCACGGTCTGGGCGACCTCACGCATGGTCAGCCGGCGGTCCATGGAGGTCTTCTGGATCCACCGGAAGGCCTCGGGCTCGCTGAGGTCCATGTGCGACTGCAGCAGGGCCTTGGCGCGCTCGACGAGCTTGCGGGTCTCGAACCGCTCGGTCAGGTCCTTGACCTCCTCTTCGAGGCTGCGCAGCTCGTCGAACCGGGCGACGGCCAGCTCGATCGCAGGCACCAGGTCCGCCTCGGTGAACGGCTTGACCACGTAGGCCATGGCGCCGGCGGTGCGGGCGCGCTCCACGAGCTCGCGCTGGGAGAACGCGGTCAGCATCACCACGGGGGCCAGGCGCTCGGAGGCGATCTCCTCGGCGGCGGACAGGCCGTCCATGACGGGCATCTTCACGTCCATGACCACCACGTCCGGACGGTGCTCGCGGACGGCGTCGACGGCGGCGCGGCCGTCCCCGGCCTCGGCGACGACCTCGTAGCCGGCGGCGGTGAGCGACTCGACGATGTCCAAGCGGATGAGGGCCTCGTCCTCGGCGACGACGGCGCGGACCCCGGGCCGGCCGGCGTCACCCGGCGCGGCGGAGGCCTCGGCGGCGGGGGAGTCCTCGGCGGCGGGGGAGTCCTGGGGGCGGTCTGCGGATTCCGGGGTGTTCGCGGTGTTCGCGGCGGTCATCGGGTGACGGCTCCTTCTCGGCGCACGGTCCTGGTGCGCCCTACGGCGTCGGCGCACACGGGCGGCGGGCACGCCGACGCGTGACGGTGCGCTGGGGTCTTTCGTCCCACTCTAGTCGCGCTGCCACCGCGCCCGTTCGCGACGGTCCGGCGGCCGCGCACGCGCTGGTACTGTGGAGTCCTCCACGCCGCCGCGTGGCCGCGCCCGAATGGTGGAATCGGTAGACACGCCGCACTCAAAATGCGGTATCGAGAGATGTGTGGGTTCGAGTCCCACTTCGGGCACGGGCCCTCCCCGTCCTCAAGGGGAGCCATGGCCGCGGCCGCCCATCCGGCAGGGTGGGCGGCCGTCGTCGTGGGACCGGCGGGCGCAGCCCGGCGTCAGCGCGGCTGCAGGACCATGTTGGTCATGCGGACGGTGGACAGGCGCCGCCCCTGCTCGTCCGAGACCACGATCTCGTGGCTGGTCAGCGTGCGGCCCAGGGAGATCGCGGTGCAGACGGCGCGGACGGTGCCGGAGGTCACGGCACGGTGGTGCGTGGCACCGATCTCGATGCCGACCACGTTCAGGTCCGGGCCGGCGTGGACCTTCGCGGCCACGGACCCGAGGGTCTCGCCGAGGACCAGGTGGGCGCCGCCGTGCAGCAGGCCGACCGGCTGCTCGTTGCCGGCCACGGGCATGGTGGCGACGATCCGCTCGGCCGAGACCTCCTCGAACACGATGCCCATCTTCACGGCCAGCGGGCTGATGCCCGCACTGCCGAGGGCCTTCCTCATGCCTTCGGGGATGCCGGCGGCCTCGGCGAGGTGCTCGACCTGCTCGGGGGAGAACTCGGGGGTGACGCCGGGGTGGAAGCAGAAGCCGGACAGCGGATGGGCGGCGTCGGCCGTGGCGCGCGTGTTGTCGGTCATGGCCACTAGGCTTGCACAGTCAGCCCTCGAGAGGAGCATCATGCCCAGCGACGAGACCGCCGCGCCCGCCGCAGGACCGCACCGCCTGCTGGTGCTGGACGGCCACTCCATGGCCTTCCGTGCCTTCTACGCCCTGCCCGCCGAGAACTTCGCCACGGACACCGGCCAGCACACCAATGCGGTCTACGGCTTCACCTCGATGCTGCTGACCATGATCCGCCAGCAGCGGCCCACCCACGTGGCGGTCGCCTTCGACCTGTCCGGCCCGACGTTCCGCTCCGAGGAGTACACGGAGTACAAGGCCGGCCGCTCCGAGACTCCGGAGGAGTTCCACGGCCAGATCGACCTGATCGGCAAGGTCATGGAGGCCCTCGGCATCCCCACCGTCACCATGGAGGGCTACGAGGCCGACGACATCGTGGCGACCCTGGCCGCCCGCGCCGACGCCGCCGGCTGGCAGACCTGCGTGGTCTCCGGCGACCGGGACGCGTTCCAGCTCATCTCCGACACCACCACCGTGCTCTACCCGAAGAAGGGCGTCTCCGACATCCCTCCGATGAAGGCCGCGGACGTGGAGGCCAAGTACGGCGTGCGGCCGGAGCTCTACCCGGACCTCGCGGCGCTGGTGGGCGAGAAGGCGGACAACCTGCCCGGCGTCCCCGGCGTGGGTGCCGGCTTCGCCGCCAAGTGGCTCGAGAAGTACGGGGACCTGGACGGCGTGATCGCCCACGCGGACGAGATCACCGGCAAGAAGGGCCAGGCCCTGCGGGAGCACCTGGACGACGTGCGCCGCAACCGCCGCCTCAACGCGCTCGTGCGGGACCTGGACCTGCCGGTGACCGACGAGGCCATGCAGCTGTCCATGCCGGACCGCGCTTCGGTGGCCGAGCTCTTCGACGCCCTGCAGTTCAACCGCATCCGTGAGCGCGTCTTCGAGGTGTTCTCCGAGCGCCTCGGGGCCGACGCACCCGCCGATCACGTCGAGGAGGCCCCCGCGGCCGTGGTGGTCACGGATCGGGCCGGGCTCGAGGAGTTCGTCTCCCGCCACGCCGGCTCCCTGCTCGGCGTCCACGTTCAGGTGGACGGTCCCGCGCTGCTGCCCAGGCGCAAGGTCCCGGTGCCGGGGGAGTACGGCGTGCCCGTGACCCTCGGCCTGGCCGTCGACGACGACGCCGTCGCGGTGGACCTCACGGCCGTCGGCGAGGATCTCGCCGCCGCCGTCCGCGAGCTGCTCGAAGACGCCGCCGTCACCAAGGCCGTCCACGACCTCAAGCGTGCCCTCAAGGCCCTGCGCACCGCCGGCGTGGGCGGGCAGCCCTGCGACGTGCTCGGCGTGGAGGACGACGTCTTCCTCGGCGCCTACCTGATCCAGCCGGACCGCCGGGACATCGGCCTGGACTCCCTGGCAGGCGAGGACCTGCACACCCCGCTCGAGGCGCCGGCCGACGACGACGAGGGCCCGGCCCAGGGCGAGCTCGACCTGGACGGCGCCGCCGGCGCCGCCGAGGCCGCGGCCCGCGCCCGCAACGCCGTGCGCGCCGCCTGGATCGTCCGCCGCCTGTCCGAGGACTACACCCCGCGCCTGGTGGACCGCGGCGCCCAGGCGCTGCTGCGCGAGATCGAGATCCCGCTGTCCCGACTGCTGGCGGACATGGAGCTCGAGGGCATCGCCGTGGACCGCGAGCACCTCGAGGCGCTGCGCGCCGACTTCACCGCGGCCGCCGACGCCGCCAAGGAGTCCGCCTGGGCGTCCGTGGCGGAGGAGACCGGCGGAATGCAGGTCAACCTCGGCTCGCCCAAGCAGCTCCAGACCGTGCTGTTCGAGCACCTGGACATGCCGAAGACCCGCAAGACGAAGACGGGCTACTCCACGGACGTGGACTCCCTGAACTCGTTGCTGGAGCAGACCGGCCACCCGTTCCTGGAGAACCTCATGGCCCACCGCGACGCCACCAAGCTGCGCCAGACCGTGGACGGCCTGCTGGAGACCGTGGCGGAGGACGGCCGCATCCACACCACCTACTCGCAGACCGTGGCCACCACCGGCCGGCTGTCCTCTCTGCACCCGAACCTGCAGAACATCCCGGTCCGCACCACGGAGGGCCGCCGCATCCGCGAGACCTTCGTGGCCGGCGAGGGCAACGTGCTGCTCTCGGCGGACTACTCGCAGATCGAGATGCGGATCATGGCGCACCTGTCCGAGGACGCCGGCCTGATCGAGGCGTTCCGCACCGGCGAGGACCTCCACGACTTCGTGGGCGCCCAGGTGTTCGGCTGCGAGCCGTCCGAGGTGACCGCCGAGCAGCGCTCCAAGGTCAAGGCCATGAGCTACGGCCTGGCCTACGGCCTGTCCTCGTTCGGCCTGTCCAAGCAGCTGAACATCGGCGTGGACGAGGCCCGCACGCTGATGAAGGGCTACTTCGACCGCTTCGGCGGCGTCCGCGACTACCTCCGCCACGTCGTGGCACAGGCCCGCCGGGACGGCTTCACCGCCACCATCGAGGGCCGCCGGCGCTACCTGCCGGACCTGAACTCGGACAACCGCCAGCTGCGGGACATGGCCGAGCGCGCAGCCCTCAACGCTCCCATCCAGGGCTCGGCGGCCGACATCATCAAGCGCGCCATGCTGGACGTCGCCGCCGGCCTGGCCGAGGAGCGGCTGCGATCCCGCCTGCTGCTGCAGGTGCACGACGAGCTCATCCTGGAGGTCCCCGCTGACGAGCTGGAGGCCGCCACCGCACTGCTGAAGGAGCGCATGGGCCGGGCCGCCGAGCTGTCCGTGCCGCTGGACGTCCACGTCGGACAGGGGGAGAGCTGGCATGCCGCAGCACACTGACACGGTCGGCGGCGTCGCCGCCGCGGACACCACGACGACGGCCGCGCGCCCGGGTGCGTCCGGGGCCTCGGCCGTGGGCTCGCCTCAGGCGGCCCTCGCCGCCCACGGGCTGCGGCTGGAGGTCCTGCCCACCCCGGTGCGTCCGGCCGACGGGTCCGACCCGAAGGCCGCCGACTTCCCGGCCCAGGCCCTGTTCACCCGCGCCGTGGAGAAGGGCTTCTACGAGAAGGTCCCGGACGGCAGGGCCATGGACCAGTCGCTGGGCATGGACGCGGACGACGCCAAGCGCAGCCTCGGCGTCTACGCGGACGGAGACGACCCGGCCGCCCGCGAGCCGGTCGGCACCTTCGTGGACTGGGCCTCGACGCTCACCGTCTCCCCGGGCATCGAGCTGCCGGCGTGGCTGATCAGCAACGTCACCGTGTCGCCGGGACACCGCCGCCGCGGGATCCTCAGGGCGATGATGGGGCGCTCCCTGACCGACGCCGTCGCGGCCGGCATGCCCGTGGCCGCGCTGACGGTCTCCGAGTCCGCCATCTACGGCCGCTTCGGCTTCGGCGTCTGCTGCCACGCCCGCCGGGCGCAGGTCCGCACCACCGGGCATGTGCAGATGCGCGGCCCGGCCGCGACCGGCACCGTCACCCGCGAGGACCCGCGCGAGGTGATCGATCAGGTCGACGCGCTGCAGCGCGAGCTGCAGCTGCTCACGCCCGGCAGTCCGCGCCGGCCCCAGACGCATCGCGTGATGTGGAAGGACGCGCTGGCCTCGGAGAACGACGGCAAGGGAGAGGGCTCCTTCGTCGGCCTGTACCGGGACGCCGAGGGCCGGGCGCGCGGAGCCGTGGTCTACCGGTTCAAGGGCTGGGAGACTGAGCCCGCCACCGTCCGGGTGCAGGCGTTCATGGCCGCCGACCCGGAGGCCTGGCGCGGCCTCGTCCGCTACCTGCTGGACCTCGACCTGATCGAACGCGTCGAGTTCGCCCGCCTGCCGGACGACGGGGCCCTGGAGGCCGTGCTGGAGAACGCGCGCCTGGTGACGGTCACCGACCACTGGGACGACCTCTACCTGCGCATCCTCGACGTGCCGGCCTGCCTCGAGGGGCGGGCCTACGTCTCCGGTGTCGCCGGCGGTCTCACCCTGGCCGTGTCCGACCGGCACGGGTTCGCCGACGGCACGTGGCGGCTCACGGTGGCGGAGGGCCGCGGCCAGGTGGAGCGCCTGGCCGACGGTGCGCAGGAACAGGCCGATCTCGCCCTCGACGTCGCGGAGCTGTCCGGCCTGTGGCTGGGCGGGGTCAGTGCCGTCACCGGCGTCCGCGCCGGCACGGTCCGGGAACGGACCCCCGGCGCGGCGGTCCTGCTGGACACGCTGCTGTCCTCCGCGGCACCCGTTCACCTGCTCACGGGATTCTGATAGGCTGGACGAGCACTTTCGTGCGCTCACAGTTTTGTCCGTTTTCAACCCATGCCGGGTCGCAGGCGCCGCTGTGTGTCCAGCCGCCTCGGCATGATCCACAACCCATCGGAGTCCCTCCTACATGACCACCACCTCCCACGCCCCGCAGGTCGCCATCAACGACATCGGCACCTCCGAGGAGCTGCTCGCCGCCATCGACGCGACCATCAAGTACTTCAACGATGGCGATCTCGTCGAGGGCACCGTCGTCAAGGTCGACCGCGACGAGGTCCTGCTCGACATCGGGTACAAGACCGAGGGCGTCATCCCGTCCCGCGAGCTGTCCATCAAGCACGACGTCGACCCGGACGAGGTCGTCGCCGTCGGTGACTCCGTCGAAGCCCTGGTCCTCACCAAGGAGGACAAGGAGGGACGCCTGATCCTGTCCAAGAAGCGTGCCCAGTACGAGCGCGCCTGGGGCGACATCGAGAAGATCAAGGACGAGGACGGCGTCGTCGAGGGCGCCGTCATCGAGGTCGTCAAGGGCGGCCTCATCCTGGACATCGGCCTGCGCGGCTTCCTGCCGGCCTCCCTGGTCGAGATGCGCCGCGTCCGCGACCTGGCCCCGTACATCGGCCAGAAGCTCGAGGCCAAGATCATCGAGCTGGACAAGAACCGCAACAACGTGGTGCTGTCCCGCCGCGCCTGGCTCGAGCAGACCCAGTCCGAGGTCCGCTCCAACTTCCTCCACAAGCTGGAGAAGGGCCAGGTCCGCCAGGGCACCGTGTCGTCCATCGTCAACTTCGGCGCCTTCGTCGACCTGGGCGGCGTGGACGGCCTCGTGCACGTCTCCGAGCTGTCCTGGAAGCACATCGACCACCCGTCCGAGGTCGTCGAGGTGGGCCAGGAGGTCACCGTCGAGGTCCTCGAGGTGGACATGGACCGCGAGCGCGTCTCCTTGTCGCTGAAGGCGACCCAGGAGGACCCGTGGCAGCTGTTCGCCCGCACCCACGCCCTCGGCCAGGTCGTGCCGGGCAAGGTCACCAAGCTCGTCCCGTTCGGCGCGTTCGTGCGCGTCGAGGACGGCATCGAGGGCCTGGTGCACATCTCCGAGCTGGCCTCGCGCCACATCGACACCGCCGAGCAGGTCGTGTCGGTCAACGACGAGCTGTTCGTGAAGGTCATCGACATCGACCTCGAGCGTCGCCGCATCTCACTGTCCCTCAAGCAGGCCAACGACGGTGTGGACCCGGACGGCACCGAGTTCGACCCGGCCCTGTACGGCATGGCCGCCGAGTACGACGACGAGGGCAACTACAAGTACCCCGAGGGCTTCGACGTCGAGACCAACGAGTGGATGGAGGGCTACGAGGCCGAGCGTGCCGCCTGGGAGCAGCAGTACGCCGACGCCCAGGCCCGCTGGGAGGCCCACAAGGAGCAGGTGCGCCGCGCCCTCGAGGAGGACGCCAACGCCGGCGCCTCGCACGATGCCGGCGCCTCCTCCTACGTCTCCGAGGCTCCGGCCTCCGACGGCGGCACCCTGGCCTCCGACGAGGCCCTCGCCGCCCTGCGCGAGAAGCTCACCGGCAACTGATCCGCATCGGTTCGACAGGTCCTCGCTGAGGTCCTGACCGGACAGACGGCGCCCCGTCCCTCCTTGTGAGGGACGGGGCGCCGTCGTCGTGTGCCGCCGGAGACGATCACGCCCGGGTGGAGACGGTGACCGTGAAGGTGCGGTCGCGGGCCACCTGCCGCGTCGGGCCCACGGCGGACTCGAGCACAGGGCGGTGGCGCAGGTGCGAGTTCCACACGCACCACAGCTGGCCGCCCGGTGCCAGCACGCGTCCGGCGGCGGCGATCATCCGGTGGGCGACCGTCGGGTCGACCGCCGTGCCGTCGTGGAACGGGGGATTGAGCAGCACCAGGCGCACCGAGGCGTCCGGCACGGTGGACAGGGCGTCGTCCTGCTCCACCCTGATGCGGTCCTGCAGGCCGTTCGCCGCCGTCGTCGCCGACGTCGAGGCCACGGCATCGGCCGACTGGTCCGAGGCCAGCACGGTCGCCTCCGGCCAGAGCAGCGCCGCCACCGCGGCCAGGGCGCCGTTGCCGCAGCCCGCGTCCAGGACGTCCGGTGCCGGAGCACCGGTACGGTCCACCGGGGCGGTCCACGGCACCTGCACGCTCAGGCCGGAGTCGGTTCTCACCACGCGGCTGTGCGGTTCGGGCACCGGCGGGCGGCGCTCGGCCAGTGTCTCGGCGAGCAGCCTGCTGCCCGGGTCCAGTGCGGCGCCGCCGAAGGTGGCCGGCCCGCCGACGAGCGTGAGCGGGCCGAGTCCCTTCACCCGATGGACGCCGGTGGCCGGCCCCGGGACCGCCACCTCCCGCCGGGGCCCGGCCGCCGTGAGCACCCGGGACTTGGACCGGCCGCGGCCGGGCACCACCGTGGTGAAGCAGCCGGCGAGCACCTCGTTCATGGACGGGCTCATGTGCTTGTCGCGGCCTCCGGCCAGCACGAGCACGTCGGCCGCGGCCCAGCGGGCGATCCGCGCCGCCGTCAGGCGCAGCGCGTCCAGGGAGCGGGGCAGTGCCATCACCACCGTGTCGGCGCCGGACAGGGTCTGCCGGTCCACGCCGCCGATCGTCAGCCGTCCCCAGCCCTCGGCGCGCAGACGCTCCAGGTTCCCCGCCGAGGACGCAGCGGCCGAGGCCTCGTCCACACCGAGCCGCACGTCACGGCCGGCGGCGAGCAGTGGCAGTGCGAGCGCCCCATGCTGGTCGTGGAGCACCACGATGCGTCCGGACTGGCGGCCGGTCGCCTCCCAGCCGGCCAGGGTGTCCAGCAGAAGCAGGTCGGCCGCGTCGTGGGCCTGCCGCTGGCGGGAGCCGTGCAGCGGCTCGCGGCTGAGCCGGCCGAAGTCGAAGTCCGCGGTGAAGGCGTCCGGGAGGGCACCCAGGACGACGTCCGGGGTGCGGAGGCGGCCGTCGTCGGGGCGGGAGGCGGCGCGGGGCGCGGCGCCGTGCGAGGCAGGGCCGGAGGGGGCGGCGGAGGTCTCGGGCATGTCCTCCATCCTAGGAACCGGCAGGTGTGCGCTGTGCCCCGCTGACGGGCCCACGAGGGGTTGTGGACGTCACAGCGTCCCCCTACGGTGGGGCAGAGGTTTTCACAGAATCGCACGTCAACTCCACCTTCTGGAAGGCAGCTGAATGCTCACGAGACTGCACAACAGCCTCGGACTGCGGACCAACCCGCAGATCTTCTTCGTCTCGGCGGCCATCGTGGTCGTCTTCTCCGCGCTCATGGTGCTCGTCCCCGGCGCCATGCAGGCCGGATTCGGCGCGGTCGCCGCGTGGATCGCCGGCAATCTCGGCTGGTTCTACGTCCTGGCCATCACCGGCATGATCCTCTTCGCGTTCGGCATCGCCTTCAGCCGGTACGGCCGGCTGAAGCTCGGCGACGACGACGCCACCCCGGAGTACTCCGGCCTCGCCTGGTTCGGCATGCTCTTCGCCGCGGGCATGGGCGCGACCCTCATGTTCTGGGGCGTGGCCGAGCCGGTCAGCCACTTCGCCGACCCGCCCATGTACGGCACCGAGCCGGAGACCGTCCAGGCCGCGTCCGAGGCCATGGGCATCGCGAACTTCCACCTCGGACTGCACATGTGGGGCATCTTCATCGTCCCCGCGCTGGCCTTCGCGTACTTCACGTACAAGCGCAAGCTCCCGCCGCGCATGTCCTCGGCCTTCCAGCCGCTGATCGGCGAGAAGATCCACGGACCGATCGGCAAGGCCATCGACATCCTCGCCGTCGTCGCCACCATCTTCGGCATCTCCGTGTCCGTGGGCCAGGGAGCCCTGCAGATCAACAGCGGCGCCAACATCATGTTCGGCGTCCCGATCGCCGGCTGGGTGCAGGCGGCGATCCTCGCGATCATCACCGCCGTCGCCCTGATGTCCGTGGTCGCCGGCCTGGACAAGGGTGTCAAGCGCCTGTCCTACATCAACATCACCATCGCCATCGCCCTGCTGATCTACATCCTCATGTTCGGCGCGACCACGCAGGCCGTGCAGGGCACCGTGGAGTCCATCGGCCAGTACCTGACGATGATCCCGGCGCTGGCGTTCTTCAACACCACCTGGAGCGAGTCCGACTGGACCGGCGACTGGGCCGTGTTCTACTTCGCCTGGACCGCCACCTGGGCGCCGTTCGTGGGCATGTTCATCGCCCGCATCTCCCGCGGCCGCACCATCCGCCAGTTCGTGCTCGGCGTGCTGCTGCTGCCGACCGCCTTCACCTTCATCTGGCTCGGGGTCATGGGTGTGAACGCCTTCAAGCTCGAGCTGGCCGGCGAGGCGAACTTCGTGGAGACCATCGTGGAGGAGGGGGACATCCCCGGCTCCCTGTTCCAGTTCCTCGGCCACTTCCCGCTGCTCGAGGTCACCTCGATGGTGGCGCTGATCTGCATCACCGTCTTCTTCATCACCTCCATCGACTCGGCCGCCCTGGTGATCGATTCGATGTCCTCCGGCTACGACGACGTGGGGCCGACCCGCCAGCGCGTGTTCTGGGCCATCTCCATCGGCCTGGTCTGCACCGTGCTGCTGACCACCACCGGCGAGGAGTCGCTCTCCGCGCTGCAGGAGGTCATCAAGGTGATCGGCCTGCCCGTCACGATGATGATGTTCCTGCAGGCGCTCTGCCTGGTGCGCGCGGTCCGCGAGGACTACGGCGGACTCGCCCCGATCCGCACCCGCCAGTGGAAGCCGGTGATCCCGATCGAGGAGTATCACCGCCGTGCCGGGGAGGACGAGCACGACATCAGCGACTACTCCATGCGACCGGCCTACGAGGAGGGCACCGAGCCCGAGTTCGACCGCTGGGAGCCCAGAGGCGTGCCGACCGCCGGCCCCGCCGACCGGGTCCGCAGCGAGCATCCGACCGGCAGCGACGCCGCGGACAAGACCAGCGGCTGAGCGCAGCGGCAGTCGGACGACGACGGCCCCGCACCGTCACGGTGCGGGGCCGTCGGGGCGTGTCAGGTCGGGTCCGCTCCGTCCACGTCCACCCAGTCGTGGCCGACCGGCACGGCCGTGCCGGCGCCGGAGGTGACCGAGGCGAGTGAGGCCTGAAGGGACTCGATGCGGGTGGGGGAGTCCGGCACGGCGACGCACAGCACGGCGGCGTCCGCCTCGTAGCGCACGTCGTGGACGTGATGCCCGGCGGAGTCCAGCTCGTGCTGCCAGCGGCCGGCCTCGGCGTGGGGGGCATCCACCTCGAACAGGGCCATGCGGGAGCGGGTGACCAGGGGTGCGGCGTCGAGGGTCGCGCTCACCGTGTCCGAGTAGGCGCGCACCAGCCCGCCGGCGCCGAGCTTGACGCCCCCGAAGTAGCGGACCACCACGGCGCAGACGTCGGTGAGGTCGCGAGCGCCGTCCGGACCGGTCTGGCGCTGCATCAGGGCCTCGAGCATGGGTACACCGGCGGTGCCGGCCGGTTCGCCGTCGTCGTTGGAGCGGGCCTGGCGACGGTCCGGCCCGAGCACGAACGCGCTGCACACGTGCCGGGAGTCGTGGAAGCGCCGGCGCAGGGCCGAGATCATCTCGCGTGCGTCGTCCTCGGAGTCCACGCGGGCCACGAAGCCCAGGAACCGGGAACGCCTGATCTCCAGCTCCACATGGGTCCACCCGTCCTCCGGGCGGGTCCGCGCGGCGGGCACCGTGCAGCGCACCACGCCGGCGGCGGCGTCGGATGCGGCAGGGGAGACGGCTGGGTCTGAGGCGGACATGGGCTCCACTCTAGGGCGGCTCCACTCTAGGCCCGTGACACCCCGGCCTGACACAGCCGGTCTCGACCTGTGCCGAGCTTCTGCCTAGGATCGTCGGCAGTGCTCTTCCGGCACCGCACCCGGCCGCGGGCCCTTTGGACCGGCCGCCCCGGGTTTCGACGACACCACCCCACTCGAATGAACTCATTCCTGACGCGCCTTCACGACCGCCTGGGGCTGCGCACCTCGCCCGCGATCTTCTTCGCCTCGGCCCTGGTCATCATCGTCTTCACCGTCGCCATGGGAGCGTTCCCGGGCCCGGTCCAGCAGGTCTTCGGCGTGGCCGCCCAGTGGCTGCGCTATGACATCGGCTGGTTCTACACCGCCTCGGCGACCTGCCTGGTGGTCTTCGCCTTCGGTCTCGCGTTCTCCCGCTTCGGCCGCGTCAAGCTCGGCGACGACGACGCCACCCCGGAACACTCCGGCATCGCCTGGTTCGGCATGCTCTTCGCCGCAGGCGTCGGCGCCGTGCTCATGTTCTGGGGCATCGCCGAGCCGATGAACCACTACGCCAACCCCCCGCTGGAGGGCACCGATCCCTACACGGACCAGGCCCTGATGCAGGCGATCAACTTCGCCAACCTGCACTTCGGCATCCACATGTGGGGCATCCTCCTGGTGCCGGGCCTGTGCTTCGGGTACTTCACGTACAAGCGCAAGCTTCCCCCGCGCGTGTCCTCCGCCTTCCAGCCGATCCTCGGCGACGGCATCCACGGACCCATCGGCAAGACCATCGACGTCGTCACCATCGTCTCCACGGTGTTCGGCATCGGCGTGTCCACCGGCCTGGGCGCCCTGCAGATCAACGCGGGCATGAACTACGTGTTCGGCACCCCGATCGCCGGCTGGGTCCAGGCGCTGATCATGGCCGTGATCACCGCCGCCGCGCTCACCTCCGTGCTGGCCGGCATGGACAAGGGCGTCAAGCGCCTGTCCTACATCAACATCTGCATGGCTGTGGCCTTCATGCTCTACTGCCTGATGTGGGCGGAGTCCTCGCTCAACGTCCTGCGCGGCATGGTCGAGTCCGTCGGCCGCTACGTGCAGGCGCTGCCCATGCTCACCACCTTCAGCGACACCCTGGGCGGCGGCGCCTGGTCCGGTGACTGGACCGTCTTCTACTGGGCGTGGACCGTGTCCTGGGCACCGTTCGTCGGCCTGTTCGTCGCGAAGATCTCCCGCGGCCGCACCATCCGCGAGTTCGTCTTCGCCGGCATCGGCATCCCGACCGCCTTCGTGATCATCTGGATGGGGGTCTACGGCTTCTCCTCCTACCAGCTGGACCGGTCCACCGCGTCGGCGCCCGGCGCCCCGGGTGAGATGACCCAGACCATCGTGGTGGACGGCAACGTCCAGGCCGCGCTGTTCCAGTACCTGCAGCACATGCCGCTGTACCTGCCGGTCGCCACGTTCGCCCTGCTGATCATCGTCATCTTCTTCGTCACCTCCATCGACTCCGGCGCCCTCGTCATGGACGCCATGGCCTCCGGGCACGAGGAGGAGACCACCCGGCGCCAGCGTGTGTTCTGGGGCCTGTCCATCGGCCTGGTCTGCACGGCCATCATCACCACCGCCGGCGAGGACGGCCTGGACGCCCTGCAGGAGGTCATCATCGTCATCGGCTTCCCGGTGATGGTCCTGACCCTCATGCAGGCCGCCCTGCTGCTGCGCGCCCTGCGCGAGGACGCCGGCTCCCTCAAGCCGATGCGCACCCGTCAGTGGAAGCCCGTGCTCCCCGCGGAGGAGTACCACCGCCGTGCCCAGGAGGGCGGCGTGGACATCACCGACTACTCCATCCGCCCGCAGTTCGAGGTCGGCACCGAGCCGGAGTACGACACGCACACCCCGAACACCTGGCACCAGCAGAAGACGGTCGCCGAACGCGCCGCCGTCACCATCGGCATGTCCGGTGCCGTGGCGTCCGGCAAGTCCCTCGTGGCCTCTGAGTTCGCGCGCCACGGTGCCGTCGTCGTGGACTACGACGACCTCATGCACGAACTGCTCGTGGCCGGCCACCCCGCCGTCCGGGAACTCGGCGGCGTGTTCGGCGAGGACATGGTCCGCGCGGACGGCTCCGTGGACTGGACCGCCGTGGACGCCCTGACCGCTGAGTCCACCGCCGCCCGCACCCGCCTCTACGAGGTCGTCGACCCGCACGTGAAGGCCGAGGCGAACCGCCGGGCCGCCGCGATCGGCGACGACGCGGTCCTCGTGGTGGACCTGGCCCTGCTGGACGAGTCCTCCTCGGCCCGCGACTTCGACCGCGTGATCGTGGTCGAGTCCTCGGTGGAGTCCCGCGTGGAGCGGCTCATGGCCGAACTCGGCCTCACCCGCGAGCAGGCCTGGGCCGAGATCGACGCGGATGCCCAGGACGCGGACCCCAGCGACGCTCCCGGCTGGACCACCATCGAGAACTCCGGCACCCGTGAGGAGCTCTCCGCTGCGGTGGACGCCTACTGGTCCGAACATGTCCAGCCCGTGCTGGACCAGGTGAAGGCGGCGTCCACCGACGCCTGATCCGCCGCCGTCCCGGACACCGGGACGAAACGCCGCCGGCCGGTGTCGCCCTCGGGCGGCCCCGGCCGGTAGCGTGCTGTGGGCCGGAGCACAGCGGCCCGCCTCGCGCGCGGCCTCTCGGGGACGGCGCCCTTGACGACGACGGCCCCCTCGCCTCCGCCTTCCGACCCACCGAGGAGAGACTTCCGTGACCGAGACCGTCGCACCCCACCCCTCCCGTCCCCGTCTGCACGTGGGCCTGACCGGCGGCATCGCCGCCGGCAAGTCGACGGTGGCCCGGGTGTTCGCCGAGCGCGGCGCCATCCTGGTGGACGCGGACAAGATCGCCCGCGACGTGCTCGCCCGAGGCACCGAGGGCCTCGCCGCCGTCCAGGACGAGTTCGGCGACCGCGTCATCACCGCCGAAGGGGACCTGGACCGTGCCGCCATGGCCGAGATCGTCTTCACCGACCCGGCCGCCCGCGAGCGCCTCAACCGGATCGTCCACCCGCGCATCCGCGCCTTCGGCCGCCGGCTCGTGGCGGAGGCCGGCCCGGACGCCGTGGTGGTCCAGGACGTGCCGTTGCTCGTCGAGTCCGGCCAGGCCTCCGCCTACGACCTGGTCGTCGTCGTCGAGTCGCCGGTGCAGGAGCGCATCCGCCGCATGGTGGAGGACCGCGGCATGACCGTGGAGGACGCCCAGAACCGCATCGCCGCCCAGGCGAGCGACGAGGAGCGCCGCAAGGCCGCCGACGTGCTCCTGGTCAACGACGCCGACCTGGATGCGCTGAAGCGCGCGGCGAACAAGGTCTGGGACCGCTTCATCGCCGTCGACGGCGACGGCTTCGACCCGGACTCCACCCAGGGCCGGGACGAGCCGGCCGGCGAGGCACCGGCTGCCGACGCCGCCGAGCCGGCCGAGGACCGCGGCGAGGGGCGCGCCCAAGGCCGGTGACGTCGTCGGGACGGCGGGCGAGGACCGCACCGCGTCCGCCGACCCGCGTAGGCTGGCTGGCATGAGCCTGGCCCAGCAGATCAACCGCGTCGTCGCACCCTTCGAGGTCGTCAGCCCCTACCAGCCCTCGGGGGACCAGCCGACGGCGATCGCCGAGCTGACCGAGAGGATCCAGGCCGGCGAGAAGGACGTCGTCCTCATGGGAGCCACCGGCACCGGCAAGTCCGCCACCACCGCGTGGCTGATCGAGTCCCTGCAGCGGCCCACCCTGGTGATGGTCCAGAACAAGACGCTCGCCGCGCAGCTGGCCAACGAGTTCCGCGAGCTGCTGCCGCACAACGCGGTCGAGTACTTCGTCTCCTACTACGACTACTACCAGCCGGAAGCGTACGTCCCGCAGACGGACACCTTCATCGAGAAGGACTCCTCCATCAACGAGGAGGTCGAGCGTCTGCGCCACTCGGCCACCAACGCGCTGCTGACCCGTCGTGATGTGGTCGTGGTCGCCACCGTCTCCTGCATCTACGGCCTCGGCACGCCGGAGGAGTACATCGAGCAGATGGTCACCCTCCGGCAGGGGCAGGAGATGGACCGGGACGCGCTGCTGCGCCAGTTCGTGGCCATGCAGTACGTCCGCAACGACACCGACTTCCACCGCGGCACCTTCCGCGTGCGCGGCGACGTGGTCGAGATCATCCCCATGTACGAGGAGCTGGCCGTGCGCATCGAGTTCTTCGGCGATGAGATCGAGTCCATCCAGACACTCCACCCGCTCACCGGCCAGGTGATCCGGGAGGAGGACGAGATGTACATCTTCCCGGCCTCCCACTACGTGGCCGGCGACGAGCGCATGGCGAAGGCCATCACGTCCATCGAGGACGAGCTGCGCGAGCGCCTGCAGGAGCTGGAGTCCCAGGACAAGCTCCTCGAGGCCCAGCGGCTGCGGATGCGCACCACCTACGACCTCGAGATGATGCAGCAGATGGGCTACTGCAACGGCATCGAGAACTACTCCCGGCACATCGACGGCCGGCCCGCCGGCTCCGCCCCGCACTGCCTGCTGGACTACTTCCCGGACGACTTCCTCCTGGTGGTCGACGAGTCCCACGTGACCATCCCGCAGATCGGCGCGATGTACGAGGGGGACATGTCACGCAAGCGGACCCTGGTGGAGCACGGGTTCCGGCTGCCGTCTGCCATGGACAACCGGCCGCTGAAGTGGGACGAGTACCTCGAGCGCATCGGCCAGACCGTGTACCTGTCCGCGACCCCCGGACCCTACGAGCTCTCGCAGGCCGACGGCTACGTGGAGCAGATCATCCGCCCCACCGGCCTGGTGGACCCCAAGGTGGTGGTCAAGCCCGTGCAGGGGCAGATCGACGACCTGCTCGAGCAGATCCGCATCCGCACGGCCAAGGACGAGCGCGTCCTCGTCACCACGCTGACCAAGCGCATGGCCGAGGACCTCACCGAGTACCTGCTCGAGCACGGCGTGAAGGTCGAGTACCTGCACTCGGACGTGGACACCCTCCGGCGTGTGGAGCTGCTGCGTGAGCTGCGCAAGGGCACCTTCGACGTGCTCGTGGGCATCAACCTGCTCCGGGAGGGACTCGACCTGCCCGAGGTGTCCCTGGTGTCCATCCTCGACGCGGACAAGGAGGGCTTCCTGCGCTCCACCACCTCGCTCATCCAGACCATCGGCCGCGCCGCCCGCAACGTCTCCGGCGAAGTCCACATGTACGCGGACAACGTCACGGACTCGATGCGCCGGGCCATCGACGAGACCGAGCGCCGCCGGGCCGTGCAGATCGCGTACAACCGGGAGCACGGGATCGACCCGCAGCCGCTGCGCAAGCGCATCGCGGACATCACGGACCAGCTGGCCCGCGAGGACGCGGACACCGCGGACTTCCTCTCCGGCATGGGCGGCGTGAAGTCCGGCTTCGACTTCGGCATGGGCCGCCGCGGCATCACCTCCGCGCGCGCCGACGCCGCCGAGCAGGGCGAGGGCGAGGACGGAGCGAGCCCTGCCGTGGACGCCGCCACGCTGCCGGCGAAGGACCTCGAGGACCTCATCACCCAGATGTCCCGGCAGATGCACCAGGCCGCCGCCGAGCTGCAGTTCGAGCTGGCCGCGCGCCTGCGCGACGAGGTCGCAGAGCTGAAGAAGGAACTGCGTCAGATGAAGCGGGAGGGCTGAGCATGGGCCGGGACCACGGGGTCGCCCGGGCACGTCATCAGCACAGGGTCGTCACCACCCTGTCCCTGAGCCAGGTCTTCTCCGGCATCGGCAACGGCGCCGCCCTGGCCGTCGGCTCCCTCATGGCGGCCGAGCTCTCGGGCAGCGACGCGCTGGCGGGCACGACCACCATGGCGCTGTCCCTCGCCGGTGCGCTGTCGGCGCTGCCGCTGGCCCGGCTGGCCCTGGCCAAGGGGCGGCGCATCACGCTCTCCACGGCCTACGGCATCGCGGCGTTCGGTGCGCTGGGCATGATCGTGGCCCCCATGCTCGAGGAGGCGTTGCCGGGGATCGGCTACCCGGTGCTGGTGCTCGCGGCGCTGCTCATCGGCCTCGGGGGTGCAGGCAACCTTCAGGCGCGCTTCGCGGCCACCGACCTGGCCGAGGACCGCACCCGCGGGCGGGACCTGGGCATCGTGGTCTGGTCCATCACCGTCGGCGCCGTCTCCGGGCCGAATCTCATCGGACCCGGCTCGGCTGTCGCCGAGGCGCTCGGGCTGCCGGAGACCTCCGGACCCTTCCTGTTCTCCCTGGTCGGCATGGTCCTTGCGGTGACCGTCCTGCAGATCGGGCTGCGGCCGGACCCCCTGCACCTGCGCCCGGACGTGGAGGTGGGCCAGGAGGCCGCCGAGAAGGTCGCCGCACCCCGGCTCCGCGACGGCCTCAAGGTGACCGTGGCGAGCCGCAGGCTCCTGCTCGGCGTGGGCTCCGTGGTCGCCGCGCACACCGTGATGGTCGGCATCATGGCCATGACCTCGGTGCACCTGTCCCAGCTGGCCGCCGCCGAGTACGCGGGCCATGCCGGTCAGGCGACGGGCGGACACCATCACACGGACGCGGACACCCTCGTGGTGATCGGGCTGGTCATCTCGCTGCACATCGCCGGGATGTACGCGCTGTCCCCGCTCGTGGGTCTGCTCGCCGACCGTTGGGGGCGGCTCAGGACCATGGCGCTGGGCGAGGGCGTGCTGCTGGGCTCCTGCGTGACGGCCTTCGCCTGGCCGGGCAGCCGGGGGGCCGTGACGGTCGCGCTCATCCTCCTGGGTCTGGGGTGGTCCCTGGTGACGGTGGCAGGCTCCGCCTACGTGTCCGAGCATGCGGCCGGCCCGCGCAGGGTGCTGGTCCAGGGCGTCACGGATGCCGGGATGGGTGCCGGTGCCGCGGTGGCGGCAGCGCTGTCCGGGCTGATCATGGCCGTCATCGGATTCCACGGGCTCGCCGTGGTGGGCGGTGTGATCTGCCTGGCGGGCCTCGCGGGAGTGCTCGCCGCCCTGCGCCATGACCTTCACGCTTATACTAATGTCAGTATCAGTCAGGAAGTGATGTCATGACCGAGCAGGGGGCCGTGCCGGCCGTGGCGGTGATCGCGGATCTGGTCGGGTCGCGGCTGCTCCCGGACCGTGCATCCGCGCAGGAGCAGGTGCTGCACGCCTGGGCCGAGGCCCATGGGCAGGTCTGCGGATCGGCTTCGTCGCATGCGGACGGGCAGGCGGGGACGGACGAGACGAGTTCCGGTACAGCCGGGGACCAGCCCCCGGCCCCGGGAGCGGGGCAGGTCCCGCCGTGGGCGACCGTCGGCGACGAGTTCCAGGCCGTCTACCCGGACCTGCCCACCGCACTGCGCGCCCTGCTCCGGGTGATGCTGGCCCTTCAGGAGCCGGTGCGCCTGCGCTTCGGCATCGGGCTCGGACACGTGACCGCGCTGGCCGACGGCCAGGGCGGACCGATCCAGGACGGCGACGCCTGGTGGTCCGCGCGCGCCGCGATCGAGGCCGGACACGAACGGGATGCGACGGCGGCCACGCTCGAGGTGCGCTCCGCCGCCGGGGACGCTGCGGAGGACGGGGAGGCGGTGCCCGGACTGGAGGCGGCGGCGGCCCGCCTGCTGGAGCACCTCATCGGAGCGATGAAGCCGCGGGAGCGGCGGATCGTCCGCGCCACCTTGGACGGCGTCTACCAGAAGGACGTGGCCGAGGCCGAGGGCATCAGCCAGTCCGCCGTGTCGCAGTCGCTGACCCGCTCCGGCGGGCGGATGCTCGTGGACGTGGACCATCTGCTGGCGCAGGCCGCCGGACGGCCGGCCCGGACGGGGCAGGAGCACCGATGATCGGCGTCGTCCTGCTGTGCCTGGCCGCCACCGAGTTCACCGTGGCCCTGCTGGCCGGTCGCGGGCCTGGGGCGGTCCCCACCGCACGCCACCGGCTCATCGGTCTCGGCGTCGGCGCGGTGGTCGTCCTGCTGACCCTGGTGTTCGTGGCCCTCACCTCGTCCCTCGGAGGGCACGGCGGCTCCGGAGGAGCCGACGCCGCCCCCGTCCTCCTCGCCGGCGCCCTGGCCCTGGCGGCGGGCTGCGCCTGGACGGCCGCCGGGACACGCGCCTGGGCCTCGCCCGTCCTCGTGGCGGTGCTCGTCCTGCTGGCCGGCCTCGAGCTGGTGGCCTACGGCGGCCTCCACGTGGCGCTGGGGTCCGGATGGCCGGTGGTGCTCGGCGCCTTGGCGTTCCTCATCGAGCCGGGCAACCGGATCACCCGTGACGTCCTCGTCCTCGCCGGCCGTCCGTCCACCCAGGACGGGCCGCCAGCCCCCGCCCAGGCACCTGCAGACGACCCTCGCGACGACGCCGTATCCGAGACCACCGGTGAGGCCGCCGTCGCGGCCGCCGTCGAGGTGCCCCCGGACGCTCCCACAGCCGGGGCCGACGCGTCCACCGGCACCACAGAAGAGTCCGGCGCCCCGGACTCCGGCCTGCGCGGCGGCCGCTGGATCGGCCCGGTCGAGCGTCTGCTCCTGGCAGGTCTGGGCCTGGCCGGCGCCTATCAGGTGGTGGCGGCACTCATGGCCGCCAAGGGAATCGTCCGCTTCCCGGAGATTTCCGCGGACGCGGGCAAGGGCTCCCGCGCCGAGGAGTTCCTCGTCGGGTCCCTGACCAGCTGGGGCCTGGCCTTCGTCTCCGCACTGCTGATCTTCGCGGCCGCCCACGGCCCGCTTCTGGAGGTGCCCTCCCCATGACCGACCCGTACACGTCCGCCGCCGACGCCCTCGCACAGGAGCCGCAGGCCGCCTCCGAGGCGCCCGCCGCCCATCGCGCTCGCTTCCGGGGCGGCCTCGTCCGGCCCACCTCGGGCCTGGCACCGGGGTTCACCCAGGCGAACTTGATCGTCCTGCCCGCGGACTGGGCCTACGAGATGCTCCTGTTCGCCCAGCGCAACCCAGCCCCCATGCCGCTGCTGGACGTCACCGACGCGGGCGATCCCACCACGCCGTGGGCACCGGGCGCGGACCTGCGCACGGACCTGCCGCTGTACCGGCTCTGGCGGGACGGCGAGCTCGTGGGCGAGGTGGCGGACGCCACCTCCCACTGGACCGGGGACGCCGTGGCCTTCCTCATCGGCTGCAGCTTCGGGTTCGAGTCGGCGTTGCAGGCGGCCGGCGTGCCGGTGCGGAACATCGACCAGGGCCGCAACGTCGCCATGTACCGGACCGACGTGCCGCTGCGCTCGGCCGGCCGCATGAGGGGGGAGCTGGTGGTGTCCATGAGGCCGGTGCCGCCGCGGCTGGTGGCGCGGGCGGCCGTCGTGTCCGCCGGCGTGCCGCGGGCCCACGGTGAGCCGGTGCACGTCGGCGATCCGGCGGCCCTCGGCATCGCAGACCTGGATGCCCCGGACTATGGCGACCCCACCGAGATGCACCCGGGGGATGTCCCCGTGTTCTGGCCCTGCGGCGTCACCCCGCAGCGCGCGCTCGAGCTGTCACGCCCTCCGTGGGCGATCACGCACGCCCCGGGGCACATGTTCGTCACGGACCAGCCGGACGGGCGGCGCCCCGCCTGAGCGGTCACCATGACCCTGCGCCGACCTGACCACCGCACGCGGACCGCTTCGCTACACTGGTCGGCGTCGTAGGGGAGTATCCCGAACACTGCGGACGTCAGCACGCGACCGGAACGCGTGACCATGGTCGGTCACCTGTCGCCGGGAGCCGGACGCAGCGGCCTGAGAGCGCCATGGAGCGCCGGGCGGAGAGACTTGCGGTCGTTTCCACCTGTCCTGGAGCTGAAAGGCACCGACGATCATGGAGATCAACGGATTGACGTGGGGGCTGACGATCGCACTGATCGTCGGCCTGCTCGCGTTCGACTACTTCGCCCACGTGCGCAAGGCGCACACCCCCACCATCCGCGAGGCCGCGGTCTGGTCCGCCATCTACATCGGAGCGGCCCTCGTGTTCGGCCTCGTGTTCTTCGCCTTCGGCGACACACAGCACGCGGTCGAGTACTACACCGGCTACATCCTGGAGAAGGCGCTCAGCGTCGACAACCTCTTCGTGTTCCTGGTGATCATGGCGTCCTTCAAGGTGCCCCGCGACTACCAGCAGAAGGTGCTCCTGTTCGGCATCACCTTCGCCCTGATCTCGCGCACGGTGTTCATCCTGCTCGGTGCGGCGATCATCAACGCCTGGTCGGACGTCTTCTACATCTTCGGCATCTTCCTTCTCCTCGTGGCCGGCTCCCAGCTGAAGGGGGAGCTCGCCGGCGACGAGGCCGAGGACGAGGCGGACAACATCATGGTCCGCCTGGCCAAGCGCTTCCTCCCGGCGTCCGAGAACTACGACGGCGACAGGCTCTTCAGCATGGTCGACGGCAAGAAGGTCATGACCCCGATGCTGCTGGTCATGGTGGCCATCGGTGCGACCGACATCCTCTTCGCCTTCGACTCCATCCCGGCGATCTTCGGCGTGACGCAGGAGGCGTACATCGTCTTCAGCGCCACCGCGTTCTCTCTCATGGGCCTGCGCCAGCTGTACTTCCTCATCGACGGCCTGCTGGACCGCCTCGTGTACCTCGCCTACGGCCTGTCGGCGATCCTCGGCTTCATCGGCGTGAAGCTCATCCTCCATGCCCTGCATGAGAACAACCTGCCGTTCATCAACGGCGGCGAGAACGTGCCGGTCGCCGAGATCCCGACCACCGTGTCCCTGCTCGTCGTCGTCGGCGTCCTCGCACTGACCGTGGTCGTGTCCCTGTACTCCCCGAAGGGCAAGGCGCTCATCGCGCTGCAGAACGCCGAGAAGTTCGCGCACCGGTACTCCAAGCTGCCGGCGGACGCCCCCGCGGAGGAGCGCCGCAGGGCGGAGGAGAAGATGGACGAGTGGACCGAGCGGGCCGAGAACGTGGACCAGAAGTGGAAGGACGAGCTGCTGGACCACAAGGACACGTTCTCCTCGATCATCCGCTCCGCCCACGAGGCCCGGCTGCAGGACGCCTCGGCCACGGACTCGCGCGGCGTGTCCCAGAAGATCGTGGCCCAGGACGGCCCGGACGTCTGAGGCCCGCACCGGCTCCTCCGGCTGCACGACGACGGCCGCCCACCTGTTCGAGGTGGGCGGCCGCTTGCGTCACGGGTGAGCCGCGGGGGTCAGGACGTCGTGTCGGTGGGGTCGTCGTTCGGGGCAGGGCTGCCGCCGGCGAGTTCGAGGAGCTCACGGAGGATCCGTGCGCCCTCGTCGCCGATGCCGTCGTGGTGGAACTCGCCGTACTCCTTGACCTTCAGCCCCTGCACGGCCTCGGCGGTCTCCAGGGAGAGGTCGCGGTCCACGTACACGTCGTCGGTGTACACGGCGGCGGCCACCGGCACGGTGTTCTCCGCCAGGGCTTCGACGTCGTAGAGCGGGCCCCAGTCCTGCTTGGCGGCGAGGATCTGCGTGGCCTCGGCCAGTGGGGCGAGGTCGGAGTCCGCGGCGACCTGCCAGGCGAACACGTGCTCGCCGGTGGGCACCGGGGCGGCGTTCTCGGCGGCGGTGGCCTCGGGGTCGAAGTCAGGGTGCTCGGCGAGCACGCGCGCGGCGGCCCAGCCCGTGGCGGCGGAGCCGGTGGCCTCGCTGACGGCGTCGGGCTGTGCATAGATCGCCTCGTGCAGCACGGTGTAGAGCGGGTGGGTGCGGCGCTCGACCATGCCGGCCACCGCCGCGCGGAACGCCTCGGACAGGCGAGGGGTGCCGCCGGTGGTGTCCAGCCCCTCGGTGAGCAGGTACACGAGCGTGTCCAGGCGGGTGTTGCCACCGAGGTACATGCCGAGCATCTGGGCGCGGGCCACGGTCAGCTCGCTGCCGTCTGGGAGCATCTCCGGCTCTCCTGCGGCGGCCCGGGAACGCAGGTGGGCCACGATGCGCTTCCAGCCGTCCTCGGCCTGCGGCACTCGGCCGAAGAACTCCTCGGCACGGGCGCGCATCCGGGCGTAGGTGGCGCGGTAGACCCGGTCCGCGTGACCGGTCACGGGGGCGAGTCCGCCGGTGACCAGCGAACGCTCGAGGGACTCCGGGTACCAGGACAGGTAGGACAGCGTGCAGAACCCGCCGAAGGACTGGCCGAGCGTGGTCCAGCGCTCGACCCCCAGGGCCAGGCGCATCATCTCCGCGTCCCGGACGATTCCGGGGGCACGCAGGTGGACCAGGTAGTCGGCCTGGGCCTGCGGGGACAGGGCGGACAGGGAGGCCACGGTGGCCGGGGTGGAGGCGCCGGTGCCACGCTGGTCCAGCATGAGCACCCGGTGGGTGCGGCACGCCTCCTTCATCCATCCGCCCAGGCGTGCCGGACGGGTGCCGCCGGAGCCCGGGCCTCCCTGCAGGTAGAGCAGCCACGGCTTCGTTGCGTCCTCCGCCGAGTCCGAGGCACGGAACTCGCGGGCGAACACGGTGAGGGTTCCGGCGCCGCCGGGGCCCGGGCCCGTGCCGTCCGCGGTGTGCTCCCGGGCCTCGGCCAGGGTCTGGGAGTGGTCCACCGGCACCGTGAAGCGGTGCTCCACGGTCACAGTGCCGTCCAGCAGTGCGATCGTGTCGCCCTGCTCGTGGGCGGCGGGCTCGAGCGCGGCGAAGCCGCGCGGATCGCCGGGGACGAAGGTCTGCTCGGTCATGGTGCTCCTTCTGTCGCCTCGGCGAGGCGAGCGCGACGGTCGATGGGGCGGGGGGCGAGGGGCCGTCGTCGGGAGTGAAACGGGGGAGGGACGGGCGGCCGGTGCCGGTCAGCGGGTCTGCCAGCCGGACTCCGGGCGGCCGACGGAGACGACCGTGATGACGGGGCCGGCGGCCTCGTCCGAGGCGTCCAGGTCCACGACGGCGTTGATGCCGTGGTCCAGGTCCCCGTCGCGGTCCACGAGGACCTGGCGCACGCCCCACCAGCGGGAGCCGGTGAGCTCCACGGGGGAAGGCACTTCGGGGGAGCGGTCCACCAGGAAGTACTGGGGGCCGCGGGCCGCGGGGCCGTCGTCGATGTCCTCGTGGTCCTCGAAGAAGTCGTCGAGGGCATCGGCCCAGTCGTCCGCAGACAGGTCACCGGAGAGCTCGGCGAGCGCGTGGTCCTGTTCGTCGCCGAAGAGGCGGACCCGGTGGAACATGGCGTTGCGGACCATGACGCCGAAGATCTGTTCGTTGTCGGTCAACCGCGGCGGGGTCGGCGGGGCGATGGACTCGTGGTCCTTGCGGAGTTCGTCGATGTCCCCGGCCACGAGGTCCTCCCACTCCTCGAGGAGGGAGGAGTCGGTCTGCTTCACGGTCTCGTCCAGCCAGTCGAGCATGATCTGCAGTTCGTCCGTGCGGGCCTCCTGCGGGACGGTGTGCCGCAGCGCCTTCACGGCGTCGGTCAGGTAGCGCAGCAGCACGCCCTCGGAGCGGGCCAGGCCGTAGAACTGCACGTAGTCGCCGAAGCCCATGGCGCGCTCGAACATGTCCCGGACCACGGACTTGGGGGTGAGTTCGAACTCGGCGAGCCACGGGGCGCCGGCCCGGTAGGTCTCGAACTGCTGCTCGAGCAGCTCGGCCAACGGCATGGGGTAGGTGACCTCGTCGAGGGCGCGCATGCGCTCGGTGTACTCCATGCCCTCGGCCTTCATGGCGGCCACGGCCTCCGTCTTGGCGCGCTTGACCTGGCCGGTGAGCACCTGGCGTGGCGGGTCCAGGGTGGCCTCGATGACCGAGACCACGTCCAACGCGTGGTTCGGGTCGGCCGGGTCCAGCAGGTCCAGGGTGGCCAGGGCGAAGGGGGACAGCGGCTGGTTCAGTGCGAAGTCCGGCTGCAGGTCCACCGTCAGGTCCACGGTGCGCCCCTCGGCGTCGGGCTCGGGCAGGCGTTCGACGACGCCGGTGGCCAGCAGCTCACGGAAGATGCCGATGGCCCGACGCATGAGGATGGCCTGGCGGGCCGGGGTCTCGTGGGTGCTGCGCAGCAGGCGGCGGACGGCGAGGACGGGGTCGCCGGGACGGTCCAGGATGTTCAGCAGCATCGAGTGGGTGATCTGCATGCGGGAGACCAGCGGCTCGGGCTCGGCGGCCACGAGCTTCTCGAAGGTGGCCGGTCCCCAGGAGACGAAGCCGGCCGGCGGGGTCTTCTTCTTGGATCCCTTCATGGACTGCTTCATGCGCTTGGCGCGCTCGGCCTCGTCCTTGACGTTCGCGAACCTGGCGGCGGCCTTGCGCTCGGCAGCCCTGTTCTCGATCACGTGCTCCGGGGCCTGGACCACCGCGTAGCCCTGCGTGTCGAAGCCGGCGCGGCCGGCGCGGCCGGCGATCTGGTGGAACTCCCGGGCCTGCAGGATGCGGGTCCTCTCCCCGTCGAACTTGGACAGGGCTGTCAGGAGCACGGTGCGGATGGGCACGTTGATGCCCACACCGAGGGTGTCCGTGCCGCAGATGACCTTCAGCAGTCCGTCCTGGGCCAGCTTCTCCACCAGGCGGCGGTACTTCGGCAGCATGCCGGCGTGGTGGACACCGATGCCGTTGCGGACCAGACGGTTCAGGGTCTTGCCGAAGCCGGCGGAGAACCGGAACCCGGCGATCCGCGCGGCGATGGCCTCCTTCTCCTCCTTGGAGGCCACGGAAACGGACGCCAGACCCTGCGCCGTCTCCACGGCGTCCAGCTGGGAGAAGTGCACGATGTACACCGGCGCCTGGTGGGTGGCGACCAGCTCCTCCACCTTCTCCTGCAGCGGGGTCTCGGAGTACTCGAAGCTCAGTGGGATGGGCCGTTCGGCGTGGGCGACGACGGCGACCTCGCGTCCGGTGCGCTCGTTCAGGTCCGCCTCGAGGCGGCTGGTGTCGCCGAGGGTGGCGGACATCAGCAGGAACCGGGCCTGGGGCAGCTCCAGCAGGGGGACCTGCCAGGCCCAGCCGCGGGAGGGGTCCGCGTAGTAGTGGAACTCGTCCATCACCACGGTGCCGATCTCCATGCCCGAGCCTTCGCGCAGGGCCCGGTTGGCGAGGATCTCTGCGGTGCAGCAGATGATCGGGGCGTCCCCGTTGACGGTGGAGTCGCCGGTGACCATGCCGACGTTCTCCGCGCCGAACACGTCCACCAGGGCGAAGAACTTCTCCGAGACCAGCGCCTTGATCGGCGCCGTGTAGTAGGAGACGGCGCCGTGGGCGAGCGCGTCCGCGTGGGCGGCCAGCGCCACCATCGACTTCCCGGAGCCGGTGGGGGTGGCCAGGATGACGTTGTGTCCCTGGACCAGCTCCATCACGGCCTCCTCCTGGGCCGGGTAGAGGGTGATGCCCCGGGACGTGGTCCAGTCCGTGAAGGCGCCGAACACCGCGTCCGGCTCGGGGGAGGAGCCGAGGGACGTCAGGGTGTCTGTGAAGGAAGAAGTCGCGGAGCTCATCGCGCTCTACCCTATCGGCGGCGGGCGGACCTACGGTGGGGCCATGGCCGATCAGCATGCTTCCGCCGGCACCGCCACCCACGACGACGGCCCGGTCCCCTCCGGAGCCCCCGGCGCCGGCTTCCGCTGGGATCCGGCGCAGTACGAGGTGTTCGCCGACCATCGCAGACGCCCCTTCGCGGACCTCACCGCCCGCATCGGTGCCACGCACCCGCGCCGCGTGGTGGACCTGGGCTGCGGCCCCGGCACCATGACCGAGGCCCTGGCCCGCCGCTGGCCCGAGGCCGAGGTGGTCGGCCTGGACTCCTCGCAGGAGATGGTGGACGCCGCCAACGCCCGCCCAGACCGACCGGAGAACCTCCGCTACGCCACCGTGGACGCCCGCGCCTGGTCCCCGGAGCCGGACACCGACGTCCTCGTCACCAACGCGATGCTCCAGTGGATCCCGGAGCACCGCGAGCTCGTCCGCGGCTGGCTGGCCGACCTGCCCGCCGGCGCCTGGTTCGCCGCCCAGGTCCCGGCCCAGCACCGCAACCCCTCGCACGCCGAGCTGCACCGCCTCGCCGCCGAGGAGCCCTTCGCCGCCGTGGTGTCCGGCGAGCGCTCCACGGACACCGTGGCGGAGCCGGCCGACTACGCCGGTGACCTGCTCGCCGCCGGCTGGGAGGCCGACGTCTGGGAGACCACCTACCAGCAGGTGATGCGCGGCCCGGACCCGGTCCCGGCGTTCACCGGCGCCACCGTGGCCAAGCCGTTCGTCCACGCCCTCACCGCCCACGACGAGGCCCACGGCCTCACCGGCACGCCCGAGGCCCTCGCTCCGCGGTACCGCGCCGCCTACGCCGAGCGCATGCGTGCGGCCTACCCGCGTGTGCCCGGCACCGGCGAGGGAGACGATGCCGCCGTGCTCTTCGCCTTCCGCCGGATCTTCCTGGTGGGCCACCGCCCCGGCTGAGCCGGTGCTTGGGCCCGCCCGCAACGGGCGGCGTGGCCCCTCGGCAACGTGCCCGGTGCCCAGTCGATCCTGCGCGCCTGCGGGCCCGGCGGCGCCCGGCGAGGCTACCCTGGTGCGCATGCCCACCCCCACCTCTGCGGCTGCGCCGCGCCCCCGTCTGCTCTGGATGGACGTCTATCGGGGCCTGGCGGTGCTGCTGGTGGTCCTGCTTCATGCCCAGACGGCGCTCGTGGACTCCGGTCTGGCCCGCTCCGAGCTGGTGCGGGACGTCAACGCCGCCGTGGGGTCGTTCCGGATGCCCGGGCTGCTGCTGGTCTCCGGCATGCTGCTGACGCTGTCCCTGCGCCGGCCCGCCGGGCAGTACCTCGCCGGCAAGCTGCGCCGCATCGCGTGGCCGTGGCTGCTCTGGACCGCGGTGATGCTGCCGTTCTTCGGCCTGGCCGCCGCCCTGGAGCCCACCTGGTGGCTCAACGGCGCCCACACCTGGTTCTTGTCCGTGGTGTTCGTCGGCTACCTGCTCGGGCTCGCCCTGAAGCGCGTGCCGCCGCTGATCATCGCCGTGGTCCTGTTCGCCCTGGCCATCCGGCTCGAGCCGGACGCGATCACGGGCGGGCTGCACGAGTGGGCGCTGGTGGCCGAGCGCATGACCTGGTTCGGCGGGTTCTTCTTCGTCGGCGCAGCCCTCGGCCGCTGGCGCGAGGACCTGCCCCGGATCCCATGGCAGGTCATGCTCCTGCCGGCCGTCGTCACCTGGGACTGGGCCCGACGCGCGATCGAGGCCGGCCGGTATCCGTCCGAGGAGAGCTGGCCGGTGATGACCATGTCCGTCATCGGCGTGGTATCCGTCCTCTGGCTGCTCGCCCAGATCCCGGACAACCCGCTGATGCGCGCCTTCGCCTGGGTGGGCCGCCACTCGATCGTGCTGTTCGTGGTCCACTACCCGGTCATCCGTCTGCTGCGTCGCACCGTGGACCTGCCCGAGGGCATCGCCGGCGTGGGCCTGCTCTTCGCCGCCGGCGCGGGCGTCTCCCTGGTCTTGGCCGCGCTCTACCCGTGGACGAAGTACCTCTTCGAGTTCCCCTCCACGTCCCGCCTGGTCCGCGCCGCCCGACGACGGCCCGTCGCCACCGCCTGAGCGCTCACCTCCGCCTGCCTTCTCGCCCGGTTTCCGCCGCCGAGCACAGGGTTCTGGCGGTCCCTCAGGGCCGGGTGCCCAGGGCCAGCAGGTGCGCCGAGAGGTCCGCGACGCCCGGTCGGGTCGGAGCGCCGTCCGCGTGGAGCGCGTCCAGGCGGTCGGCCAGGGCCACGGCCGCTGCGGAGAGTTCGGCGTCGGGCGCCTCTGACTGCAGGGCGACGGCCGTGGGCGCCTCGAGTCCGCGCACCGAGACCTCGGTGAACCCGGCGGCGCGCAGCTCGTCCGCCAGCTCCGCCGAGCTGTGGAAGTGGCCGCCGGGGAACCCGGGGCCGGGGTTGGTCCAGGCGCCGTCGTTGAGCAGGGCCACGTCGTCGGCGTCCACGTGGGGGTCTCCGGAGGCGACCCGCTCGAGCACGCCGTCGAGAAAGGCCCCGAGCCGGCTGATGCCCGCGGCGAAGACCAGGCCGCCCGGACGCAGCACGCGGTGGGCCTCGGCCAGGGCGCGCAGCCGGTCCCTGCGCGAGGGCAGGTGGTAGAGCGGCCCGAAGAGCAGGACGGCGTCCGCGGAGGCCTCGGCGAAGGGCAGGTCACGGGCGTCGCCGACGAGGGCCTCCACACCCGGCAGCGCGGCGGCCACGGCCACCTGCTCCGGCACCGGGTCCAGGAGCGTCACCGCATGCCCGTCGTCGGCGAGCCATTCGGCGTGCACACCTGTTGCGCCGCCGACGTCGAGCACACGGGAGCCGGGGGAGAGGCGGGCGCGCAGCAGGGACTGCACGCGGAGGAACTCGACGGCGCTCTGCGCGCTCTGGGTCCGCAGCCGGGCGTCCTCGTCGAAGTCCTGTCCGTAGAAGCGCAGGACCTTGCTCTCGAGGCGGTCCTGCCCGGGGCCGTGCTCGTCCGCGGCGGTGCTGCGCGCGGTCACCAGCCGCGCTCGGCCCACTCGTCCAGGTGCGGGCGCTCGGCGCCCAGGGTGGTGGAGTCGCCGTGGCCGGGGTGGACGACCGTGTCGTCCTCGTAGACGTCGAAGAGGCGCGCGGTCACGTCCGCCAGCAGGGAGCGGAAATCCTCGTCCGACCAGGTCTTGCCGACGCCGCCCGGAAAGAGCGAATCCCCGCTGAACACCATGGGCTCCTCGTCCGGGCCCGACTGCAGCACCAGGGCGACGGAGCCGGGGGTGTGGCCGCGCAGGCCGATCACGTCCAGCTCGATGCCGTCGACTCCCACCGTGGCGCCGTGCTCCAGGCGCTCGGTGACCTCGGTGCCGGTCTCCTTCTCGATCTGTTCGGCGTCTGCGGCTCCGGCGGCGTGGCGCGGCGAGTGCTGCTCCACCACGGCCGCGGTGGCACGGATGTGGTCCCAGTGCCGGTGCGTGGTGATCAGCAGGTCCAGGTGCGGTTCGCACGGGGTGTCGTCCGCCGCGGAGGCCAGCAGCGCCGCGATCGCCTCCGGCTCGTCCGCCGCGTCCACGAGGATCTGCGCTCCCGTGGTCTTGGAGGTCAGCAGGTAGACGTTGTTCTGCATCTCGGAGACGACGCACGTGCGCACCGTGACGGCGGGCAGATCGTGCAGGAGACGGGGAGCGGCGGGGGACGCGGACATGAGCTCGAGTCTACGTGCGGACTGTGCTGCAGGACAGCTCGATCTCCCGGACCGCCACGGCGGGCGAGGGCAGAGGCGAAGGGCGCGCGGCCGTCGTCGGGAAGCGGCCGGCGGGAGCCGCGGCGGGCGGCGGCGACGTCCGCCCTGGGCGGAACAGTCGGCAGGATCACGCCTGCGGGCCCTGGCGGGGGCCGCGTCCGCCCCTAGACTGGAGCGCGTGTCGAACACAAATACGAACAGCACCGCCCCCACCGGACTCGCCGCAGGACCGCACGGCCACGCGGGCGACACCGCCGACCCGGACCGGATCGTGGTCCAGGGAGCACGCGAGCACAACCTCAAGGACGTGGACGTCTCCCTGCCCCGCGACTCCATGGTCGTGTTCACCGGCCTGTCCGGCTCCGGCAAGTCCTCCCTGGCGTTCGACACGATCTTCGCCGAGGGCCAGCGCCGGTACGTCGAGTCGCTGTCCTCCTACGCCCGCATGTTCCTCGGACGGGTGGACAAGCCGGCCGTCGACTTCATCGAGGGTCTGTCCCCGGCCGTGTCGATCGACCAGAAGTCGACGAACCGCAACCCGCGCTCGACCGTGGGCACCATCACCGAGATCTACGACTACATGCGCCTGCTGTGGGCCCGCATCGGCGTGCCCCACTGTGCGGACTGCGGCGAGCCCGTGGACCGGCAGACCCCTCAGCAGATCGTGGACCGGCTGCTGCAGCTGCCCGAGCGCACCCGCTTCCAGGTCCTCGCCCCGGTCGTCCGCGGCCGCAAGGGCGAGTTCGTGGACCTGTTCTCCTCCCTCTCCGCGCAGGGCTACGCCCGCGCCGTGGTGGACGGCGAGCTCGTCCAGCTCTCGGACCCTCCGACCCTGAAGAAGCAGGTCAAGCACACCATCGCCGTGGTGGTGGACCGCCTCGCCATGAAGGAAGGCATCCGCCAGCGCCTCACCGACTCGGTAGAGACCGCCCTGAAGCTCGCCGACGGGCTCGTGATCGCCGACTTCGTGGACGTGGAGGTCGTCGAGGAGAAGGGCAAGAAGAACACCGGAGAGTTCTCCGGCCGCGGCGCGGACGGCACCCCGCGCTACCGCCCCTTCTCCGAGAAGCTGTCCTGCCCGAACGGCCACGAGCAGACCGTGGACGAGATCGAGCCGCGCTCCTTCTCCTTCAACAACCCGTTCGGCGCCTGCTCCGAGTGCACCGGCATCGGCTCCCGTCTGCAGGTGGACGAGGAGCTCGTGGTCCCCAACGACGAGCTGTCGCTGGCCGAGGGGGCCATCGCCCCCTGGTCACTGGGCAAGTCCACCGCCGAATACTGGCAGCGCATCCTCGCCGGGGTGGCCAAGGACGTGGGCTTCTCGCTCACCACGCCGTGGCGCGACCTGCCCGAGGAGGCCCGCCACGCGGTCCTGCACGGCAAGGACTTCAAGGTGGAGGTCGCCTTCCGGAACCGCTTCGGCCGCGAGCGCCGCTACACCACGGGCTTCGAGGGCGTCATGCCGTACATCGAGCGCAAGCACGGGGAGACGGAGTCGGACTCGGCCCGAGAGCGCTACGAGTCCTACATGCGCCAGATCCCGTGCCCGGCCTGCGGCGGTGCGCGCCTGAACCCCACCGTGCTCAACGTGCTCGTGGCGGACAAGTCGATCGCGGACGCCACACGCCTGCCGCTGCGCGAGCTGCTCGCCTTCTTCGAGGCCCTGGAGCTGACCGAGCGTGAGCGCCGCATCGCCGACCAGGTCCTCAAGGAGCTGCTGGCCCGCCTGAGCTTCCTGCTGGACGTGGGCCTGGAGTACCTGAACCTGGAACGCTCCGCCGGCACCCTCTCCGGCGGCGAGGCCCAGCGCATCCGCCTGGCCACCCAGATCGGCTCCGGCCTGGTGGGTGTGCTCTATGTGCTCGACGAGCCGTCCATCGGCCTGCACCAGCGGGACAACCGGCGCCTGATCGACACGCTCCTGCGCCTGCGCGACCTCGGCAACACCCTGATCGTGGTGGAGCACGACGAGGACACGATCGCCGAGGCGGACTGGATCGTGGACATCGGCCCCCACGCCGGCGAGCGGGGCGGCGAGGTCGTCCATTCCGGTTCCCTGGAGGACCTGAAGGCCAACACCCGCTCCATCACCGGCGACTACCTGGCCGGCCGCCGGAGCATCCCGGTGCCGGCCCAGCGCCGCGCGAGTGACCCGGACCGCGTCATCACCGTGCGCGGCGCCCGAGAGAACAACCTGCAGGACGTGGACGTCACCATCCCGCTCGGAGTGTTCACCGCCGTCACCGGCGTCTCCGGCTCCGGCAAGTCCACGCTGATCAACGAGATCCTCTACAAGGTGATGGCCAACCGCCTCAACGGGGCCAAGCAGGTGCCCGGCCGCCATCGCAGCGTGGAGGGGCTGGACCACCTGGACAAGGTGGTGCACGTGGACCAGAGCCCCATCGGCCGCACCCCGCGCTCGAATCCGGCCACCTACACCGGGGTGTTCGACGCGATCCGCAAGCTCTTCGCCGAGACCCCCGAGGCGAAGGTCCGCGGGTATCAGCAGGGCCGCTTCTCCTTCAACATCAAGGGCGGCCGCTGCGAGGCCTGCGCCGGGGACGGCACCCTGAAGATCGAGATGAACTTCCTTCCGGACGTCTACGTCCCCTGCGAGGTCTGCCACGGTGCGCGCTACAACCGCGAGACCCTCGAGGTCCACTACAAGGGCAAGAACATCGCCGAGGTCCTGGACATGCCGATCGAACAGGCCGCCGAGTTCTTCAGCTCCTACACGAAGATCTCGCGCTACCTGAACACCCTCGTGGACGTCGGTCTCGGCTATGTGCGCCTGGGGCAGCCGGCCACCACGCTCTCCGGCGGCGAGGCCCAGCGCGTGAAGCTGGCCGCCGAGCTGCAGCGTCGCTCCAACGGGCGCACCGTCTACGTGCTGGACGAGCCCACCACCGGCCTGCACTTCGAGGACATCCGGAAGCTGCTGCACGTGCTCCAGTCCCTCGTGGACAAGGGCAACACCGTGCTGACCATCGAGCACAACCTGGACGTCATCAAATGCGCAGACCACATCGTCGACCTCGGCCCCGAGGGCGGCTCCGGCGGCGGCCAGGTGGTGGCCGTCGGCACCCCGGAGGAGGTCGCACGGGTGCAGGCCAGCCACACTGGACGGTTCCTGAAGGAACTGCTCGGCTGACCCGCCCCGCCGCCTGTGTCGTCGGCCGACCGCGCTGACGTAGCATGACGGGGACCACTGACGGGGCGGACCCAGCCGCCCGCCGTCGGGAAGCACCATGACCGGGAGGGACGGCTCGATGGCCACGACGTCGGATCCGCTGCGCCGAAGCGCCGGCCTCGGGATCAGGGCCGTGTGCCGCCCCATCGTGGAGGGGGTGGCGAACGTCCCCGCGGCCGGGCCGTTCATCGTCGCCTCCAACCACCTGTCCTTCCTGGACTCCGTGATCCTGCAGGCGCTGTCCCCTCGCATGGTGCACTTCTTCGCCAAGGCCGAGTACTTCACCGCGCCCGGCCTGAAGGGCAAGGCGATGAAGTGGTTCTTCGAGTCGGTCGGCTCCATCCCCGTCCAGCGCGGTGAGCAGGCGGCCTCCGTGGCCGCCCTCGACTCCCTCGTGGAGCTGCTGGAGACCGGCAGCGGGGTCGGTATCTACCCCGAGGGCACCCGGTCCCGCGACGGCCGCCTCTACCGCGGCCGCACCGGCGTCGGCTGGCTGACCCTGACCACCGGCGCCCCGGTCGTGCCGGTCGGGCTGATCGGCACCGAGCGGCTCCAGGCCCCGGACGACCGCCTCCCGAAGCCGCATCGGTTCACCGTGCGCTTCGGCGAGCCCCTGCACTTCGGCCACCCCGGCCGCCGGCACACCCTGCCGGCGCGCCGCGAGGCCACCGCCGCCGTCATGGACGCGATCGCCGCGCTCACCGGCCAGGAGCGGGTGGACTCGTACAACGCTCCGCCTGCGTCCCGTGGCTGACCCGGCCTCCTACCGTCCCGCCGCCGGCGAGATCCCCACCCGTCCCGGCGTCTACCGCTTCCGGGACCGGGACCGCCGCGTCATCTACGTGGGCAAGGCGAAGAACCTGCGCGCCCGCCTGTCCTCCTACTTCCAGGACCCCGCCCGCCTGGCCACGAAGACCCGCACGATGGTGTTCACCGCTCAGGCCGTGGAGTGGACCGTGGTGGGCTCCGAGGTGGAGGCCATCCAGCTCGAGTACTCCTGGATCAAGGAGTTCCGGCCCCGGTTCAACATCATGTACCGGGACGACAAGTCCTACCCGTACCTGGCGGTCACCATGAACGAGCAGTTCCCACGCGTGCAGGTGATGCGCGGGGACAAGCGCCCGGGCGTGAAGTACTTCGGCCCGTTCCATCCCGCCAAGGCCATCCGCGAGACCGTGGACCTGATGCTGCGCGTGTTCCCCGTGCGCACCTGCTCCGCCGGCGTCTTCCGCCGTGCGCAGGCCCAGGACCGGCCGTGCCTGCTCGGCTACATCGGCAAGTGCTCGGCGCCCTGCGTCGGGCGGATCTCCCCGAGCGAGCACCGGGCGCTGGCCCAGGACTTCTGTGACTTCATGGCCGGGGACGCCGGCCGCTTCATCCGCGAGCTGGAGAAGGCCATGGCCTCCGCCGTGGAGGACCTGCGCTACGAGGACGCCGCCCGGCTGCGGGACGACATCGCCGCCCTGAAGCGCGTGTTCGAGCGCAACGCCGTGGTGCTGGCCGAGAACACCGAGGCGGACATCTACGCGTTCCACTCGGATGAGCTGGAGACCGCCGTCCAGGTGTTCCACGTCCGCCAGGGCCGTATCCGTGGCCAGCGCGGCTGGGTGATGGAACGCGTGGAGGACGTGGACGACGCCGCCATGGTCCAGCAGCTGCTCCAGCAGGTCTACGGCGACGCCGCAGACGAGGACGTCATCCCGCACGAGGTCCTCGTCCCCGTGCTGCCCGAGGAGCCGGAGGAGACGGCCGCCTGGCTGTCCGGCCGCCGCGGCTCCAGGGTCCATATCCGGGTGCCTCGGCGCGGGGACAAGGCCGAGCTGATGGACACCGTCCGTCAGAACGCCGAGATGGCCCTGAGCCTGCACAAGTCCCGGCGCACCGGCGACCTGACGGCGCGCTCGGCTGCGCTGAAGGAGCTGCAGGAGGCGTTGGAGCTGGACGAGCCGCTGCTGCGCATCGAGTGCTACGACATCTCCCACTCCCAGGGCACCAACGTGGTCGGCTCCATGGTGGTCGTCGAGGACGGCCTGCCGAAGAAGTCCGACTATCGCCGCTTCAACGTCACCGGGGAGGCGGCCCGGGACGACACCGCCTCCCTGCGGGATGTGCTCCGCCGCCGCTTCGCGCGGCTCGCCGCCGAGCGTGCCGAGGGGGCCCCGCTCACCGGACAGGTGGAGGAGGGGGACGACGACGGCGCCCGCCGCTTCTCCTATCCGCCCTCCCTGGTCGTGGTCGACGGCGGTCCGCCGCAGGTGGCCGCCGCCGTGGCCGTGCTCGTCGAGCTGGGCCTGGACGACCTTCCCGTGGTGGGCCTGGCCAAGCGGCTCGAGGAGGTCTGGCTGCCGGACGACGAGTTCCCGCTCGTGCTGCCGCGGAGCTCGCAGGGCCTCTACCTGCTGCAGCGGCTGCGCGACGAGTCCCACCGCTTCGCCATCGCCGGCCATCGCAAGCGCCGGTCCAAGGCGATGACCGAGTCAGCCCTGGACGGGGTGCCCGGCCTCGGCCCGGCGAAGCGGGCCGCTCTGATCACCCACTTCGGCTCGGTCGCGAAGGTGCGCCGCGCCGGGGTCGACCGGCTGACCGAGGTCGCCGGCGTCGGCCCGAAGCTGGCCGCGGCGATCGACGCGGCGCTGAACCCGGGGACCGGCGACGCGGCGTTGAACCCGGGGACGGGCCGAGCCGAGGCGGCGGGGTCGTCGTCGGCAGGCGCGGAGGCGGGCGACGCGGACGAGGAGGCGGGTCCGTCGTCGGCAGGCGCGGAGGCGGGCGCCGACGGCTGAGTCCGGAGTGGGCCCCGGGGGAGTGGGCCCTGCGGCGCGCGGATAGAGTGGAGGCATGAGCGAGCAGCCCCTGCCCCCGGCCGCGTCGGAGACGAGCGACTCGTCTCCGGCGGTGGACAAGCCCCAGCATCCCGAGGTCCTCGTCATCACCGGCATGTCCGGCGCCGGGCGGACCACCTCCGCCCATGCGCTGGAGGACCACGGCTGGTACGTGGTGGAGAACCTCCCGCCGCAGCTGCTGCCGACCCTCTCGGCGCTCGTGGCCAAGTCGCCTGAGGCGTTCGCCAGGCTGGCGATCGTGGTGGACGTCCGTTCCCGCACGCATCTGCCGGACATGCGCCAGGCCTTGAACAATCTGCAGAACCAGGGGCTCGAGTACCGCATCCTCTTCCTGGAGGCCGACGACGACGTGCTGGTCCGCCGCTTCGAGGCCGGGCGGCGTCCTCACCCGCTCCAGGGCAACGGCACGCTTCTGGACGGCATCCGCGCCGAGCGTCAGCTGCTGCGGGACCTGCGCTCCCACGCCGACCTCGTCCTGGACACCACCGCGCTCAACGTCCACGGCCTGGCCGGCCAGGTCACCCAGCTCTTCTCGGACGACGGTCCGCTGCGCCTGCGGCTGAACCTCGTCAGCTTCGGCTTCAAGTACGGACTGCCCACGGACGCGAACTTCGTGGCGGACATGCGCTTCATACCGAACCCCCACTGGGTGCCGAAGCTGCGGCCGCACACGGGGCTGGACTCCGCCGTCAGCCGGTACGTGCTCGGCCGTGAGGGCGTCATGGACTTCGTGGAGACCTACGCACGCATGCTGGAGCCCGTCTTCGAAGGGTATCTGCGGGAGAACAAGCACTATGCGACCATCGCCATCGGCTGCACCGGAGGCAAGCACCGCTCGGTGGCCGTCACCGAGGAGCTGGCCCGCCGCCTGCGCTCGCTCGACCAGGTGACGGTGGAGGTCAAGCACCGGGACATGGGGCGCGAATGACCGAGCACCACACCTCCCAGCTGCCCCTGCCCCCTGTTCTCGGGAGTCGCCCCCGCCCCGTGGACGGACAGCCGCCCGCGCCGGCCCGTGGCGTCGGGGAGTCTCGCGGGGCCTCCGGTCCGAACGTCGTCGCCCTCGGCGGCGGTCACGGGCTGTCGGCCTCTCTGCGGGCCCTGCGCCACGTGGCCGGGGACCTGACCGCGGTGGTCACCGTGGCCGACGACGGCGGCTCGTCGGGCACCATCCGCCGCGAGATGGACGTCCTGCCTCCGGGTGACCTGCGCATGGCGCTGGCCGCCCTCTGCGACGACAACGACTGGGGACGCACCTGGGCGGCCGCGATGCAGCACCGATTCCGTGCGACCAAGGTGCCCGCCGAGGAGGCCACGCTCGAGAACCACGCCCTCGGCAACCTGCTGATCGTGGCGCTCTGGGAGCTGCTCGGCGACCCGGTGGACGGTCTGCTCTGGGCCGGAGCGCTGCTCCGGGCCGAGGGACGTGTGCTGCCGGCCTCCCGCACTCCGCTGACCATCGCGGGTACGGTCCTGACCGAGGCGAACGGGTCTCTGCGTCGGCAGCAGGTGGAGGGCCAGGTCGCCCTCGCCGAGGCCGCCCGCACAGGCCAGGTGCTGGGCGTGCGTCTGACCCCGGAGGACGCCGACCCGACCGCTGAGGCCCTGACGGCCATCGCCGAGGCGGATCTCCTGGTGCTGGGACCGGGCTCCCTGTACACCTCGGTGCTGCCCCACCTGCTCATGCCGGCCATGCGGGAGGCGCTCACCGCCTCCGCGGCGAAGAAGGTGTTCGTCACCAACCTGCACACCGGAACACAGGAGACCACCGGCATGACGCATGCGGACCAGCTGCGTGTGATCCGCTCCTATGCGCCGGAGCTCTCGTTCGACGCGATCCTGGCCTGCCCGCGCTCCGTGCGGGATCGCGAGGGCTTCGAGGCCGTGGCCGCCGAGATGGGCGCCCAGACCCTGTTTAGTAAAGTGTCCCGAGGCCGCGACCGGGCCGTCCACGACCCGCTGCTGCTCGCCGTGGCCTTTGAGGAGGCCATGCACCGGATCCGCTGCGCCGGTGACGCCGCCCGACCCGACACGAGCCCTGAAGGAGACGACCCCGCATGGCCCTGACCACCGACCTGAAGGACGAGCTGGCGCGCGTGCCGGTGACGACCACGTCGGAGCGTCGGGCCGAGGTCGCCGCGCTGCTGCGCTTCGCCGGGGGACTGCACATCATCTCTGGCCGCATCGTGGTGGAGGCCGAGCTCGACCACGGTGCTACCGCTCGCCGCCTGCGCCAATTGATCGTCGAGCTGTTCGGCTACGCGACCGAGGTCGTGGTCGTCTCCGGCGGCAACCTGCGCCGCGGCCAGCGCTACGTCATCCGCGTGGTGGAGGACGGCGAGGCACTGGCCCGCCAGACCGGACTGCTCGATCAGCGCGGCCGCCCCGTCCGCGGACTGCCCTCCGCCCTGGTCAACGGGTCCCTCGCGGACACCGCCGCCGTCTGGCGCGGGACCCTGCTCGCCCACGGCTCGCTCACCGAGCCGGGACGCTCCGCCAGCCTCGAGGTCACCTGTCCCGGGTCGGAGGCCGCCCTCGCCCTGGTCGGCGCGGCCCGTCGTCTCGGTGTGGCGGCCAAGGCCCGCGAGGTGCGTCAGGCCGACCGCGTGGTGGTCCGCGACGGCGAGGCCATCGCCTCCCTGCTCGCCCGCGTCGGCGCTGGCCAGACCGCACAGAAGTGGCAGGAGCGCCGCACTCGCAAGGAGGTGCGCGCCACCGCGAACCGCCTCGCCAACTTCGACGACGCCAACCTGCGCCGTTCCGCCCAGGCGGCGGTGGCCGCCGGGGCGCGCGTGCAGCGGGCCCTGGAGATCCTGGGCGAGGACGCGCCGGAGCACCTGCGCTACGCCGGCATGCTGCGCATCCAGCACAAGCAGGCCTCGCTCGACGAGCTGGGCCGGCTCGCCGACCCGCCGATGACCAAGGACGCCATCGCCGGCCGCATCCGCCGCCTGCTCGCCACCGCGGACAAGCGGGCGGCCGAGCAGGGCATCCCGGGCACCGCCGAGGCCGTCGTGCCGGAGCTCGAGGACGTCCTGGACGAGGACACCGCACTTCACGACTGACCGCCTGCCGTTCGCGGTGCGCGGAAGCCGTGCACGCCCGCCGACCGAGGCTGGCGTGCACGGCCGAGGCGTACAAGGATGGAGGCGGAAGGGATGCCGCAGGCGCCCGGGCACGCGTCCCGGACGGCGGCATCGGACCGTACACAACCGAGGAGGACTCATGGCTGAATTCACCCTGCCGGAGCTGGACTACGACTACGCCGCCCTGGAGCCGCACATCTCTGCGCGCATCATGGAGCTGCACCACTCCAAGCACCACGCCACCTACGTGAAGGGTGCCAACACCGCCCTCGAGAAGCTGGCCGCCGCCCGCGAGGCCGAGGACTTCGGCGCGATCAACCAGCTGTCGAAGGACCTCGCCTTCAACCTGGGCGGCCACACCAACCACTCGATCTTCTGGAAGAACCTCTCCCCGGACGGCGGCGACAAGCCGACCGGTGAGCTCGCCGCCGCGATCGACGAGTACTTCGGGTCCTTCGAGAAGTTCCAGGCGCACTTCACCGCCGCGGCCCTCGGCATCCAGGGCTCCGGCTGGGCCGTCCTGGCCTACGAGCCGGTCGGCGGCAACCTGGTCATCGAGCAGTTCTACGACCAGCAGAACGGCGTGCCGGTGGCCACCATCCCGCTGTTCCAGCTGGACATGTGGGAGCACGCCTTCTACCTCGACTACCAGAACGTGAAGGCCGACTACGTCAAGGCCGTCTGGAACATCGTGAACTGGGAGGACGTGCAGGCCCGCTTCGAGGCGGCCCGCAACGGCGCCTCGGGCCTGGTCCTGCCGGCCTGATCCGACGCACCGCTCGCGACCCCGGGGCATGCCACCGCCCCGGGGTCCGGGCGGACCCGCAACCGGCGCCGCCCGCCGGCGCAGCCCCACGTCCGTCCCCACCGTCAACAACCAGCATGCGCCCGTCCGAGGGCGCGAGGAACAGAGGCACGCATGACCAAGATCGCCATCAACGGATTCGGACGCATCGGACGCAACGCCCTCCGCGTCATCCTGGACCGCACTCCCGACCTCGAGCTCGTGGCCATCAACGATCTGGCCGACAATGAGGACCTGTTCTACCTGACCAAGTACGACACCATCCTCGGCACCTTCCCGGGGGAGCTCGAGCTGGCCGACGACGGCCTGGTCGTCAACGGCCGGACCGTCAAGATGTTCGCCGAACCGGACCCGTCTGCGCTGCCGTGGGGCGAGCTGGGGGTCGAGATCGTGATCGACTGCACCGGCATCTTCACCTCCGGCGAGAAGGCCAAGGCCCACCTGGACGCCGGCGCCAAGAAGGTCGTCATCTCCGCCCCGGGCAAGGACGTGGACGGCACCTTCGTCATGGGCGTGAACGAGGACAAGTATGACCCGCAGACCATGCACATCGTCTCCAACGCCTCCTGCACCACCAACTGCCTGGCCCCGATGGTGAAGGTGCTGAACGACGAGTTCGGCATCGTCGACGGCATCATGACCACCATCCACGCCTACACCGGCGACCAGAACCTGCACGACAACGTCCACAAGAAGGACCGCCGCCGTGCCCGCGCCGCCGCGCAGAACATGGTGCCGACCTCCACCGGTGCAGCCAAGGCGATCGGCGCGGTCATCCCGGAGCTCGAGGGCAAGCTGGACGGCTTCGCCATGCGCGTGCCGACCATCACCGGCTCCGCCACCGACCTCACCGTCGAGCTGACCCGCCACGTGGACGTCGACGAGGTCAACGCCGCCTTCAAGAAGGCCGCCGAGAGCGAGAAGATGAAGGGCCGCCTGGTGTACTCCGAGGACCCGATCGTCTCCTCGGACATCGTCACCACCGAGGCCGCCTGCACCTTCGACGCCCCGCTGACCAAGTCGATCGGCCAGACCGTCAAGATCATCGGCTGGTACGACAACGAGTACGGCTACACCTGCCAGCTGCTCGACCTCACCTCGCACATCGCCGCCACCCTCTGAGCGCGGCAGTGACAGCCACGGCCCGCACCGACCGCACGTCGGTGCGGGCCGTTGCCTAGACTCGACCTGACGGCACCGTCGCCGACGAGCGCGCGTGTGCCCCCTCACGACCCCATCCCGGTTCCCGTCGCGCCAAGGAGGACGCCCGATGACCGCCCAGACCCTGAACGACCTGCTCTCCGCGGGAGTGCGCGGACGCACCGTGCTCATCCGGTCCGATCTGAACGTGCCGCTGGACGGCTCGACCGTCACCGACGACGGCCGCATCCGTGCGTCCCTGCCGGCCATCAAGGAGCTCGCCGACGCCGGCGCCAAGGTGATCGTCATGGCCCACCTCGGCCGCCCCAAGGGCGAGCCGGATCCGACGTTCTCCCTCGCCCCGGTGGCCGCCCGCATGAGCGAGCTGCTCCGCGCCGAGGTCGCCCTGGCCGACGACGTCACGGGCTCCTCCGCCCGGCAGAAGGCCGCAGCCCTGGCCGAGGGCGAGGTCCTCTTGGTGGAGAACGTGCGCTTCGACGCCCGCGAGACCTCCAAGGATGCAGCCGAGCGGCAGGAGCTCGCGAAGGAGATGGCCGCCCTCGCCGGCGCGGACGGCGCCTACGTGGGCGACGCCTTCGGCGCCGTGCACCGAGCCCACGCCTCCGTGGCGGACATCGCCTCCCTGCTGCCGGCCTACCAGGGCCCGCTCGTGGCGACCGAGCTGGAGGTCCTCACCCGTCTCACCGAGTCCCCGGAGCGCCCGTACGTGGTGGTCCTGGGCGGGTCGAAGGTGTCGGACAAGCTCGCCGTGATCGACAACCTGCTGGAGAAGGCGGACACCCTGCTCATCGGGGGCGGGATGCTCTTCACCTTCCTCAAGGCCCAGGGGCATGAGGTCGGCTCCTCCCTGCTCGAGGAGGACCAGCTGGACACCGTCAAGGGCTACCTGGAGCGCTCCGGCAAGGGCGCGGCCACCATCGTGCTGCCCACCGACATCGTGATGGCCTCCGGCTTCGCCAAGGACGCCGAGCACGAGGTCCTCCCGGTGGACGCCCTGGCCTCCGGGACTCACGGCGACAAGGCCATGGGCCTGGACATCGGCCCCGCGACCGCCCAGGCCTATGCCGCCGAGGTCGCCGGCGCCAAGACCGTGTTCTGGAACGGTCCGATGGGCGTGTTCGAGTTCCCGGCCTTCGCCGAGGGCACCCGCGCCGTGGCCCAGGGTCTCACCGAGGCCACGGCGGCCGGCGGCCTGTCCGTGGTCGGCGGCGGCGACTCGGCCGCGGCCGTGCGCACCCTGGGCTTCGAGGACGGCCAGTTCGGCCACATCTCCACCGGCGGCGGCGCCTCCCTGGAGTACCTCGAGGGCAAGGAGCTGCCGGGCGTGTCGGCCCTGTCCGGCGGGAAGGCCTGAGCCATGGCAGAGCAGACTGCGCGCATCCCGCTGATCGCGGGCAACTGGAAGATGAACCTGGACCACATGCAGGCCGTGGACCTCGTCCAGAAGGTCGCCTGGGGCCTGAAGGACGCCGGCCACGACCAGGACCGGGTGGAGGTGGCGGTCTTCCCGCCGTTCACCGACCTGCGCAGCGTCCAGACCCTCGTCAAGGGCGACCGCCTCGAGCTCGCCTACGGCGGCCAGGACCTGTCCCCGCACGCCTCCGGCGCCTACACCGGCGACGTCTCCGGCGCCTTCCTCGCCAGGCTGGACTGCACCTACGTGATCGTGGGGCACTCGGAGCGACGCGAGATCCACGCTGAGGACGACGCCGTGGTGGCCTCCAAGGTGGCCGCCGCGCTCGAGCACGGCCTGGTGCCGGTGCTCTGCGTCGGCGAGGGCCTGGAGGTCCGCCAGGCAGGCCGGCGCGTGGACCACACCGTGGCCCAGCTGACGGCGGCCCTGGACGGGCTGTCCGCCGAGCAGATCGGCCGGGTCGTGGTGGCCTACGAGCCGGTGTGGGCCATCGGCACCGGCGAGGTCGCCGGCGCCGACGACGCCCAGCAGATGTGCGCCGCCCTGCGTGCCGAGCTCGAGCGCCTCGCCGGGGAGGAGACCGCCGCGTCGGTCCGCATCCTCTACGGCGGCTCCGTCAAGGCGGCCTCCGCGCCCGAGCTGCTCGCGCAGCCGGACGTGGACGGCGCGCTGGTCGGCGGTGCCAGCCTCGACGCGGACGAGTTTGTTAGGATCGTCCAGTTCGACTCCGCCTTCTGAGCAGGCGGGATTCCCGAGCCGAGAACATCACGGCGCAGGGGCCGGATGTGGTCCCTCCGCCCTCTCACGAGGAGTGATCCGTGGACATCCTGATGGTGATCCTGCAGGTCCTGGTGGCGCTGTCCAGCGTCCTGCTGATCCTGCTGGTGCTGCTGCACAAGGGCCGCGGCGGCGGCGTCTCCGACATGTTCGGCGGCGGTGTGTCCTCCTCGATGTCCGCCTCGGGGGCCTCGCAGAAGCTGCTGGCGCGCGTCACCGTGACGACCGCGGTGCTCTGGGCGGTGATGATCGTCCTGATCGGACTAATCGCCCGCCTCAACGTGGAGTTCTGACCGAAGGACCTCGACGACGGCCCCCTCCGTGCCCGGCGCTCTCGCCGCGCACGGAGGGGGCCTTCGCGTCTGTCAGCGCTCACTGGCCTGCACAGCCTCCAGATCGGTCCGGGGCAGGCCTTCCGAGAGGACCCGGCCCAGGATCTCGTCCGGGTCCAGGCGGCGTAGCTCCTCGGCCAGGCAGTCCTGGTCGGTGCGGCGGGGCAGAGAGATGCGCTGCACGGGACGGCCGGCCTGGTAGAGCCTGGCCACCGCGGACTGTGAACGCGAGAGCACGATGTCACCGCGGTGGCGGCGCAGGCGGACGGCGCGGATGCCGTGGCCGCGCTTCGTGTGGGCGATGGTCACCGGGACCCGCAGCGCCTGGGTGAGCCAGGCGGCCAGCAGCAGCGTCGAGGGGGAGTCCGGGGCGCCGTCCACGGTGACTGACCGGATCTCGCGCGGATCCTGGTCGTCCAGGATCGCGGCGAGCTGGTTCCGCCACAGGGTGAGGCGGGTCCACGCCAGGTCGGTGTCCCCGGCCCGATGGCCGTCTCGGCGGGCCCAGAGGGCGCGTTCGGCATAGGGGGACGCGGCGGTGTCCGTGATGCGGCGGTGCGCCAGCCGGCCCAGCGGGGTCTCGGAGGGCACGTGCGGAGCGACCCCCGGCCACCAGACCACGATCGGCGCGTCCGGCAGCAGCAGGGCGGAGACGAGGGCCTCGGTCGGCTCTGCATTGGCGCCGTGGCACGCCAGCACCACCACGTCCGAGGCGCCGGCGTCCCCGCCGACGCGGATCTCGGCGTCGAGCCGGTTCTGCGCGGTGCGGTCGCCGAGGGCCAGCACGATGATGCGGCAGGGGTGTTCGAGGGACGCGGCGTTCGCGGCATCGAGCGCCTTCTCCACGCCGTCGAGATCCGTGCTGATCACGAGGGTCAGCACGCGGCCGAGGGTGACCACCCCGCCGGCCTCGCGCAGCCGGGTGATGCGCTTGGCCACCTCCGAGGTGGTGGTGTCCTCCATGCGGATCTTCACGGGCGCCTCCATTGCCGGCCGTCGCGGATGAGCAGGTCGTGTGCCGAGGGCGGCCCCCAGGATCCGGGGTCGTAGGGCTCGGGCTGGCCGGGCATCGATTCCCAGTGCTTCACGAAGGGGTCCACGATGCGCCAGGACAGCTCCACCTCGGCCTGGCGGGGGAACAGCGGCGGTTCGCCCAGCAGGACGTCCAGGATCAGCCGCTCGTAGGCTTCCGGCGAGTCCTCGGTGAAGGCGTGGCCGTAGCCGAAGTCCATGGTCACGTCACGGACCTCGGACTGGGTGCCGGGCACCTTGGAGGCGAATCGCAGGGTCACGCCCTCGTCCGGCTGCACGCGGATCACCACGACGTTCTGGCCGAACTCCTCGCCCGGTCGCACGGGGAACAGCAGGTGCGGAGGCCGCTTGAAGACCACGGCGATCTCGGTGACGCGGCGCCCCAGGCGTTTGCCGGCGCGCAGGTAGAACGGCACGCCCTGCCAGCGGCGGGTCCGGATGCCGACCTTGAGGGCGGCGTAGGTCTCGGTGGTCGATGCGGGGTTGAAGCCCTCCTCGTCCAGGAAGCCGGTGACCTGCTCGCCGCCCTGCCAGCCGGAGGTGTACTGGCCGCGTGCCGAGGCGGCCTCGATCTCCCGCGGATCGGAGGGCACCTCGACCGCGGCGAGGATTTTCTCCTTCTCGGCCCGCAGGTGGTCCGCGTCGAAGGAGAGGGGCTCCTCCATGGCGGTCAGGGCGAGCAGCTGCAGCAGATGGTTCTGGATGACGTCGCGGGCGGCGCCTACGCCGTCGTAGTAGGAGGCGCGGCCGCCGATGCCGATGTCCTCGGCCATGGTGATCTGTACGTGGTCCACGTGCTCGGCGGACCAGAGCGGCTCGAAGATCCGGTTCGCGAAGCGGAAGGCGAGGATGTTCTGGACCGTCTCCTTGCCGAGGTAGTGGTCGATGCGGAACACCGACTCGGGTGGGAACACGCGCTCGATGACCTTGTTCAGTTCGCGGGCGCTGTCCAGGTCATGGCCGAAGGGCTTCTCGATCACCACGCGTCGCCAGGCGGCGTCCCGGTCCCCGGAGTCCTCTGCCAGGCCGACCTCCGCCAGCTGGCGGCAGACCTCCTCGAACCAGCTCGGAGGGATGGAGAGGTAGAACGCCGTGTTGGCCCGGGTGCCGCGCGAGGACTCCAGCTCCGTCAGGACCTCCACGAGCCGCTCGTAGGCCGCGTCGTCGTCGAAGGCCCCGGCGATGAATCGCAGGCCGCCGGAGAACTGCTGCCAGACGGTCTCGTTGAACGGCGTGCGGGCCCCGGCCTCCACGGCGGCGCGCACGTACTCGGCGAACTCGGCGTCGGACCACTCACGGCGGCCGAAGCCGACCAGCGAGAACCCCGGGGGCAGCAGGCCCCGGCCGGCGAGGTCGTACATCGCCGGGAGCAGCTTCTTGCGGGCCAGGTCGCCCGTGACGCCGAAGAGCACGAGGGACGACGGACCCGCGATGCGGGTCAGCCGGCGGTCCAGCGGGTCGCGGAGCGGGTTGGACACGGTGGCCCAGCGCTGCGCGCGGGAGGGCTCAGAGCGCATCTGCGGCGGCGCGCAGGGCGGCGATGCCCGCGGTGCGGTCGGTCAGGTGCAGGCGGACCACCGGCAGGCCGTGGTCGGCGAGCACGGCGGCGTCGCCCGAGGCCTGGGCGGCGATGAGACGGCCGAGGGTGAACGGACGCTCCGGGACGTCGAGGTCTGCGGCGGCATCGGCGGTCAGCTGGAGCACCACGGCGTTCGGCCTGCCGCCCTTGTGCAGCTGGCCGGTTGAATGGAGGAAGCGGGGGCCCCAGCCGAAGGTGACCGGACGGCCGGAGGCCTGCGCCAGGACCGGGCGCAGGGCCTCCAGATCGGCGTCGGCGTGGCGGTCCATGTAGGCCTGGACGGTCAGGTAGCCGTCCTCGGGCAGCTGGGTCAGGGTGGAGCGAAGGACGTCGGTGAGCGATCCGGCGTCGGCGTCGGCGGGCAGGCCGGAGACGGCGATGCCCTCCACCTCGTCGCCGCGCTCCTCGGCGACGACGGGGGAGTCCAGCAGCTCACGGGCGGCGGCCTTGGCGGCCTCCACGTCCGGCTGGTCGAACGGGTTGATGCCCAGCAGTCGGCCGGCGACGGCGGTGGCCACCTCGAAGACGAGCAGCAGGGCGCCGAGCGAGCCGGAGACGACCACGCCGTGGGCCGGGGCGGCGACGCCGTCCAGGTCTCCGGCGAGGACCACCTGGAGCAGGTCCGCGGCGTCCGACGAGGTCTCAGGGGCGCCGTCGTCGACGACGACCGGCACCAGGCCCACGCCCTGCTTGCCCGTGGACTCGGCGATGAGCTGCTCGGCCCAGTCGCCGAAGCCGACGATGCCCGAAGCGGCGTCCGAGACGATCAGCTTGTCCCTCAGCGGCAGGGTGCCGCCGAGCGCGGCGCCGAGCTGCAGGCCCGGGTTGTCCGCGTCGTCCTCGGTGAGCAGGTCGAGCACGGATTCGGCGTCGTCGAGCAGGGTCTCGACGTCCACCCCGGCGAGCCCGGCCGGGACGAGGCCGAAGGCGGTGAGCGCGGAGTAGCGTCCGCCGACGGTCGGATCGGCCGTGAAGACAGCCCGGTAGCCGGCCTCCACGGCGGTCTGCTCGAGCGGCGAGCCCGGGTCGGTGACCACGACGATCCGGGAGGCCGCGTCGATTCCCGCGGCGGTGAACGCCTCGGCCATGATGCGGCGCTGGGAGTCGGTCTCCACTGTGGAGCCGGACTTGGAGGAGACCACCAGGACGGTGCGGTCCAGGTCGGTCAGTGCCGCGCGCACCTGGTCCGGGTCGGTGGAGTCCAGCACGGTGAGCTCCTTGCCGGCGGTGCCGGCGATGACCTCCGGGGCCAGGGACGAGCCGCCCATGCCGGCGAGGACGACCCGGTCCACGCCCTCGCCGCGCAGCGTCTCCGCCAGCTCGGAGATCTGCGGCAGCAGCGGACGGGAACGGGCGACCGCATCGATCCAGCCCAGACGCTTCGAGGACTCCTCCTCGGCGGCCGGCCCCCAGAGCGTCGGGTCCTCTGCGGCGAGGCGGGAGGCGAAGCGCTCCTCGACGAGGGTGGGGACGTGGCGGTCGACGGCGTCGAGTGCGGCGCCGGTGGCGCTCAGTCCGAGGGTGCTCATGGCGTGCTCCTTCTGGTTGCGCGGTGCGCGTGGCGAGTCGGTGCGGGCGGTGGGCGGTCAGCGGGTGCGGCGGGAGGCCAGGCCCTCGGACACGGAGTCCAGGAGCTGTTCCCAGGCGGTCTCGAACTTCTCCAGGCCCTCGGCCTCGAGGACGTCCACGACCTCACGATAGGAGACCCCGGCGTGGCCGATCGCGTCGAGGTGGGCGTCGGCGTCGGCATAGCCGCCGGGGATGACCGCCGGAACGATCTCACCGTGGTCGGCGAGGGCCTCCAGGGTGGCCGCGGGCATGGTGTTCACGCAGCGCTCGGCGACGAGCTCGGTGACGTAGAGCGTGTCCGGCAGCGCGGGGTCCTTCACACCGGTCGAGGCCCAGAGCGGGCGCTGCACCGGGGCGCCGGCGGCCTCGAGGAGGCGCCAGCGCTCGGTCTGCAGGGACTCGTCGAAGATGCGGTAGGCCAGGCGGGCGTTCGCCACCCCGGCCCCGCCCTTGAGCCGCACGGCGTCGCCGCCGATCTGCTCGAGGCGGCGGTCCACCTCCGTGTCCACGCGGGAGACGAAGAACGAGGCCACCGAGTGGATCTGGGACAGGTCCCGGCCCCGGGAGCGCGCCTGCTCGAGTCCTGACATCCAGGCGTTGACGACCTCTCGGTAGCGCGGCAGCGAGAAGATCAGCGTGACGTTGACGCTGATGCCCTCGGCCAGCACGGCGGTGACGGCCGGCAGACCCTCCACGGTCGCGGGGATCTTGATCATGACGTTCTGGCGCCCGATCCTCTCGGCGAGCTCGCGCGCCTGGCGGATGGTGCCGGAGGTGTCCCGGGCCAGCCGGGGGTCGACTTCGATGGACACGAAGCCGTCAGCCCCGTCCGTGGCGGCGTGGACGGGCGCGAGCACCTCGGCGGCGCCGGCCACGTCCCGGGTCGTCAGGGCGGTGACGGCGGCGTCCACGTCCGCTCCGGCCGCGGCGAGCTCGTCCAGCTGCGCGGCGTAGACGTCGGCGTCCTCGAGGGCCTTCTGGAAGATCGCCGGGTTGGTGGTCACGCCGGTCACCGACCGGGTCGCCACCAGGTCCGCCAGCGAGCCGTCCACAAGGCGGGCGCGGGACAGATCGTCCAGCCAGACGGAGACGCCCGCGGCCGCGAGGGCCGCGGTGTTCGGGTTCTGTGCTGCCTGCTCGACCATGCTCAGGACTCCTTCCGCTCCGCCAGCAGGTCCTGCGCGACGGAGACGATGTTCTCGGCGGTGAAGCCGTACTTCTCGAAGAGGCGCTCTCCGGAGGCGGACTCGCCGTAGTGCTCGAGGCTGATCCTGGCGCCTGCGGAGCCCGCGGTGACGGTGTGCTCGAACCAGGGCTGGGCCACGCCGGCCTCGACGGACACGCGCACGGGGGCGTCCGGGCCGTCCGGCAGCACGGCGGCGCGGTACTCCACGTCCTGCTCGGCGAACCACTCCAGGCACGGTGCGGACACCACGCGCGTGGGGACGCCGGCGGCCTGCAGCTGTTCGCGGGCCGCAACGGCGAGCTTCACCTCGGAGCCGGTGGCGATCAGCAGGACCCGGGCGTCGGCGGCGTTGCCCTCGGCGTCGGCGCCGTCCACGAGCACGTAGGCGCCGCGAGCGACCTCGGAGGCCTCCGCGAATCCGTCGCCGCGGGGCAGGACCGGCAGGCTCTGACGGGAGAGGACGAGGCCGGCGGGACGATCCGGACGGTTCAGCACCGTGTGCCAGGCCCAGGCGGTCTCGTTCGCGTCCGCCGGGCGGACGACGTCCAGGTTCGGGATGGCCCGGAGGGAGGCGAGGTGTTCGACCGGCTGGTGGGTGGGTCCGTCCTCGCCCAGGCCGATGGAGTCATGGGTCCACACGAAGACGGAGCCGACGCCCATCAGGGCCGCCAGGCGCACCGCGGGGCGCTGATAGTCGGAGAAGG